>FR880119.1 GCA_000435195.1 Clostridium sp. CAG:169
AGCCGTTCCAACCGCACCATGCAGACCTTTTTTGTCAACGGCAGATATGTCAAGAGCGGAACAGCACGTGCAGCGCTGGAGGAAGCGTACAAACATTCCATCATGGTCGGTAAGTTTCCTGCCTGCGTGCTCAACCTGTCCATCCCTTTCACCGAAACGGACATCAACGTCCATCCGGCGAAGATCGAGGTTCGTTTTACCAACGAGCGACCGGTCTTTGATGCCGTGTATTATGCGGTGAAGGATGCGCTGAGCCGGGAGGATTACACCCCTGTGCCCAAGCAGACCAAAAAGCCGATGACCGTCTTTGACCTCCAGCGACAGCCACAGGTGGAACAGCAACAGCTGACACAGACACCGGCTCCTTCGCAGCCGCAGCGGGTCAGTGCGCAGCAGTACCGGCAGATGGTCGGGTTGCCGCAGCCGACCCAACGCAGTGTCAAAACGCAGTCGTCGGCAGCGCACAAGGCACAGCCGGATGACCGTATCACCTTCCGGGACCACGACCCGCAGACGGCAAAGTGGGAAAGGGAGCATCCGCTGATTTTGCTGGAGGAACCAAAGTTTACTCCGACTAAAAAGGGGAAGGATTCTATTCCGCAGGAGGAAAAGTGTGAAACACCGGTGCAAACTTCGGCAGAGAAGGAAGAAAAACGACCGGAGCAAAAAACACCGGAACAAAGTTTCCACACTGAGCTAAAGTCATCGAACTCGGTCGAGC
>FR880120.1 GCA_000435195.1 Clostridium sp. CAG:169
CATCTGTACAGATGCCGCCCTCCTGCTGCAAAAAACTTATCCCCAAAAGTAAAATAAAATTGCCGCCTGAACCAGGATGATGAGTGGGATGCCGACCACAAAATACCAGTGCTTGGTCTTGTGACGGAAGGTGAACATCCCCAGATACATTCCTACGCTGCCACCCAAAGCAGACAGCAGAAATAAAACCTTTTCCGGCACCCTTCTTCTCTGGCGCTGCGCGGCAAATTTGTCCGCACCGCAGATACTGAAGGTCAAAATCGTCATCGCATAGATGTAAAAAAGCAAAACCTTCTGTCCCATCCTCATTCCTCCTTTTGCTCCTGTTGTCCCCTATTCCTGCTCAAACAGCTTCTGGACCCGCTCCCATGCCGCTGCTGCATCGTGATAGCCATTTTCATACGCCGCCTGCAGCTTGTCCACATCCTTTTCGATGCGGTGCAGCACCATCGGCTGACTGGGTTGGATGATGACCGCCTTGCCCTGCCGCTCCAGCTGCTGTGCTGCCTGCAAGCTGTGATTGTAGTCGATGTGCCGTTGCTGCATACTGTTGCAAAGCGCAGGATAACGGCGGTAGCGCAGCCGAATCAAAGGCATCAGCTTGTTCGGCTTCTTGACATACCCCTCATTCTGGGTCAACACGATCACCTGCTTTTCCAAGCCGTCCTGCATTGCCTGACCGACCGGAATCGAATCGGCAATGCCGCCGTCCAGATACTGCCTGCCTGCAATCTCCTGCATCGGTGCCAGCAACGGCATCGAGCTGGAGGCAATCGAGTCACGAATCAGGTCATCGCCGTTTTCTCTGGAAAACCAGTGGCAGCGCCCGGTGGCACAGTCGGTAGCTCCGACCTTTAAGCACATGGGCGAGGCATAAAAGGTATCGTAATCATACGGGATATAGCGCTCCGGGATTTCATAAAAAGAAAACTGCCAGTTGAAGATGGAACCGGTTTTCAGCAGCTGACCCACTCCCATATAACGCGGGTCATTGCAAAACCGCTTTGCAATCTCGATATATCTTCCCCTGTCCTGCGACAGGTAGTTGAGCGCGTTGCAGGCTCCCGCCGAAATGCCGTAGACCGAGGAAAACATCGCCTTGCGGTCGATGAAAAAATCCAGAACCCCTGCGGTGTAGACGCCGCGAAAGCCTCCGCCCTCCAAAATCAAAGCTCCGTGAAACAAGCTTCTTCTCCCTTCCTTCCTCTGTGCGGCTAATCTGCCAAGAAGGTCAGTCCGATAATCTGCGGACCGGTGTTGATGGTGATTGCTGCTCCAATTTTATAGACGCCCACCGGCGGATAACCGGCTATCTTTTCGCACGCTGCTGCCAGCTCCTGGCTGGCAGGGGTGTCCCTTGCCACCAAAATCATGTAGGGGGCATTCTCCTGTTTTTTACTGCGCTGGGCAGCAAACATCTTTTCCATACTGGAAAGGATGGCTGCATTGCCGCGCACCTTTTCGACAACACTGGTGGTTCCGACTGCCGAAATAACCGGGCGCAGACCAATCAGCTCCCCGACAAAGGCTGCGGTACAGCTGACCCTGCCGGATTTTTTGACATATTGCAGGGTGAAGGGACTAAAATAGATGCGGACTCGGTCAAGGTAATCGCGGATATAGGCAACAACCTCTTCGAACTCGGCGCCCTGCTGCGCTTTCTTGCACGCCTGCATCAGCGGATAGCCGTATCCCACCGTATAGCAGTTGGAGTCGATGACCTCGATGGTCATGGCTCCCGGATGCTCCTCCAAAAAGGCATCCCTTGCCATCAGTGCCGAGTGGTACATGGAGGATGCGCCCGAGTAGATGGTCAGTACCACCAGATGGGTGTAGCCCTTCTCCCACGCCTGCTCATAACGCTCCTGGAAGGTGATGGACGGAATGTGCGAGGTAACCGGAATCTCCTTACAGCGCTCAATCAGGTCATAAAATTCTTCTGCGGTAAAGCTTTCCCTCTCGTAATAGCCTTCTCCGTCTGCGGTGACCGGGATGGGCAGGATGCACAGGTTGTCCAGCTGCGCTTCCTCCTGCGGTGGGATGTCACAGGCAGAATCGGTGATGAAAAAAATCTTCTGTTCTGTCATAATTTCTCCTTTTAATCAAACGAAATCGGGTCATCCCAGCAAAACTGATGCAGCTGCCCTTCATTTTGCAGCGCAGGGAATCCCCATTGACGCAACGTCTCGTACACAGCGATGGCAACGGTGTTGGACAGGTTCAGGCTGCGCACCGGTCCAATCATCGGCAGGCGCAGACAGCTGTCGGGATGGCGCAGCAGGATGTGCTCGTCGATGCCGGCATCCTCCCTGCCAAAAATCAGGTAGCAGTTGTCCGGGTAGCTCTGCTCGGAATAGACCTTTCTTCCCTTTGTGGTAAAAAAGAAGAGCGAGTCATCCGAATGCTTTTCCAAAAACTCCTGTGTATTCTCATAATAGGTGATGTCCAAATAGTGCCAGTAGTCCAGACCGGCACGCTTGAGTTTTTTGTCGTCGATGGAAAATCCCATCGGTCCTACCAGATGCAGACGCGCTCCGGTGCAGGCACAGGTGCGCGCAATATTACCGGTGTTCTGGGGAATCTGCGGCTCAAACAGCACGATATTCAGCCGCGGCTGATGTGGTTCCAAGATATTCCCTCCCTCAAAAGTAGCTCGGAATACGATATGAAATGGTATTGTTCACTATATATTTGTAACAACTGTTATATCTTTACTATAATAAAACATTTTCCTCCTGTTTGTCAATTAAAATAGAGGGGGTGGATTCAAAGTTTCTTTTCTTTTTTACCATTGATTTCGACATACTTTTTCGTTAAACTAAAATGTAACAGTATGAAAGCCATTTGGCTTATCATCGAACGAGAAAGGAACTGTACAACAAAATGGGACAGATTTACAACAGCAAAAAACTGATGGATGACATCGCGCGCCTTCAGTCCTCGCACGATCTCATCGAACTGCTCAGCGGCATTCAGCAAAGTATGGCAATCTATGAATCCGGTATTCAAGAGGTTTTGACCAAGCTGGAAATCTTGCAGCGGGACGCACGATTCAGCAAGCACAACCCCATCGAATCAATCAAAAGTCGCGTCAAATCCCCGATGAGCATTTTGGAAAAGATGCACCGAAAAGGCTTTCCCATCTCGCTGGAATCCATTAAAACCAACCTCAACGACATCGCCGGCATCCGCGTCATCTGCCCTTTTATCGAGGACATCTATACGGTAGCAGATATGCTGACCCGACAGGATGACCTGAAGGTGCTAGAGAAGAAAGATTATATCCAAAATCCAAAGCCCAACGGCTACCGCAGCTACCATCTGGTGCTGAGCGTACCGGTCTTTTTGTCCGACCACAAGGAGCTGGTGCGGGTCGAGGTCCAGCTGCGCACCATCGCCATGGATTTCTGGGCAAGCCTGGAACATCAAATCCATTACAAAGCCAGCCACGAAGTCCCGGACTGTGTAGTTGGCGAACTGCGCGAGTGTGCGGACATCATCTCCCAGACCGACCAAAGGATGCAGCGCCTTTCCAAGCAGATCCGCTGTATGGAGGACAAAAAGGACTAAACGGAGTCGTGATTTTCGGCGATAGAAGGAAGCCAATTTTTATAGAAAATTTCCTTCGGAAAATTTTCTTCCCAAAAATGAATTGTAATTTTCCTGTAAATTGGGTATAATGAAGCCTAGAAGCACAAAGATGCTATCAACATTGTAAAGGGGTGTAGCTTCCATGAAAAAAAGCGTGCTGATTTCTTTGATCGCGCTTGGAGTTTCCCTGGTAGGTCTGGTGATTGCACTGGCTGCCTGGATGCGCAAGAAAAAAGAACTCTGCTGTGACGATTTTGACGATGACCTTTTGATGGACGACGACGATTCTGAATACATCGCCGCACAGTATGTCGAACACGCAGATGAACCTCTCTCCGACGAGGACACCTCGTCCGATGAGGATGACGCTGAATAAAACGATATGCAAGCTGCCTCCTTTTATTATATCGAAAGAGGAGGCAGTTTTTTGTTAGATTTTCTGTGTGTTTTGGCTTCTTCTAATTATTTGTTATATTTTTTTGAAAAAAGGGCTTGCATTTGTAAAGCAAATATGGTATTATAATTAGGCACTGAAAAATAAATATCGCGGGATGGAGCAGTTTGGTAGCTCGTCGGGCTCATAACCCGAAGGTCGTTGGTTCAAATCCAGCTCCCGCAACCAGTTAAGACTTATCGTCTGTTGACGATAAGTCTTTTTTGCGTGTTTTCATCGTTGTTCCGAATAACAGCAGAGAGAACAAATTGGATTGATTTGGACGTCACACGGGCGTCATGCGCTATCACTTGGTCGTCGCCGACCTAAGGAAAAACCAATAGAGAGCTTTCTATAAAACAAAAATAAAAGCTCTTGATATTCTGTCATCTTTTGGTTTTTTCTAATAATTATCTTCATTATTCTTTGTCAATATCTAGCAAAAGCCTGTTCATTTGATTTAGCGTTTTAAAGCAAATATGTGAAGGGTCGACAAATATTGCGGTGGAAGCACTTGAAAATATTTACTTTTCGTTCATTTTTTATTGTCATTATTGACACAAACTTTTTTATCTGCTATGATTCAATGTGCAAGTGATATGGCTTTGTGTGTTTTTTCATCTGCCACTTTTAAAATCAGAACAAAATATTTTTGCAAAACGGAAAATATGCGCTCGTTGCTTTGTATTCCATGGTACAAAACAATGGGCGCATCCATACGGATGGGCAAAATTTTTTGTAAGAGGTCTAAGGAGGATATAATAATGAACAAAACAGCAACAAAAGTGCTGGCTCTGTGTGCAGCTGCTATGATGACTCTGACTGCCTGCACTGGTAATGCACCTGCTACCGAGGAAGAAAAACCAAGCGATGCTGCTTCCACTGAAACCAAAGACGAAGCAACAGACAAAAAAGACGAGGACAAAACTGCTGATGCTTCTGCTGTCACCGGCAAACACGAAATCACCGATCTGGTGCTGCCAAAACTGGCTCAGAATGAATTGACTACCTTTAACATTCTGCACAGCGAAACCAACGAAGACTTTGAAATTCTTTTCAACCTCGTTGAAGGTCTTCTGGAAAAAGACAGCCTTGACAAACGTCATCCATGTGTTGCGACCGAGTGGGGTACCGAAGACGGCGGTCTTAACTGGACCTTCAAACTCCGCAACGATGTAAAATGGGTTGACATGAACGGCAATGTGAAAGCGGACTGCGTTGCAGACGACTTCCTGACCGCTCTGGAATGGACCCTGAACTTCCACAAAAACGACTCCATCGGAACCTCTATGCCTTGCCAGATGATCAAAGGCGCACAGGAGTACTACGATTACACCAAAGGTCTGTCCAAAGAAGAAGCTTATGCTCTCACCGCTGGTGAAGGTTCTAAATTCCGTGAAATGGTTGCTGTTGAAGCTCCAGATGCCTACACCCTGCACTACACCTGCACTGCTGAAAAACCTTACTTCGATTCTCTGATGTCTTACACCACCGGTATGCCAATGTCTCAGGCTATGATCGACGAACTGGGCGGCGTTGATGGCGTTCGTGCAATGAACAACGAGAACATGTGGTACA
>FR880121.1 GCA_000435195.1 Clostridium sp. CAG:169
CCAGCCACAGCTTTGTTTCCAAAGAAACCATCAAATTTGCTGGTCTGGACCCGGAGAACGCAAAGGTTATCGTATGCCATGTCGGCAACGGTGCTTCCGTTTCTGCTTCCATCGGCGGCAAATGTGTAGATACTTCGATGGGTCTGACCCCTCTGGAAGGTCTGATCATGGGTACCCGCTCCGGCGACCTCGACCCGGCTGTTATCCAGTACATCTGCAACAAAGAGAACAAGACTGTTGACGAAGTGCTCAACATGCTCAACAAGAAATCCGGTCTGCTGGGCATGAGCGGCGGTCTGTCTTCCGACTGCCGTGACATCACCGCAGCTGCTGAAGAAGGTCACCATCTGGCTAAAGTTACCCTGGATGCTTACACCTACCGCATTGCAAAATACGTAGGAGCTTACGCTGCTGCTATGAACGGCGTTGACGCAATCGCATTCACCGCTGGTGTTGGCGAAAACGACATCGAAATCCGTGAAGAGCTGTGCGAAAAATACTGGGGTTACCTCGGTGTTAAGATTGACAAAGAAGCAAACCACACCAGAGGCGAGAACAAGCTCATCTCTGCTGCTGATTCCAAGGTCAAAGTTCTGGTTATCCCAACCAACGAAGAGCTTGCAATCGCAAGAGATACCCTGGCTCTCATCTAAGTTTTTTGCTTACTCAAAACCCGCTGTCCGTTTGTACAGCGGGTTTTTTTGATTTTTGCACCGCTGTGCAAAAATCCGCTTGACTCTTGCATTCCCACAAATTTGTTGTACAATAAAAATACCGAACTTTTTTGCCACAACGCTTTACAGAGAAAGGAAGATTTTCTCCATGCTCACCCAGGAACATCTGCAGGACGCCGTCGATTACGGTCGCTGCTTTATCAAACTCGGAAGCCCTGCTTCCTACATTCCTGAACTTGCACGGGTCAACAAATACCAGCTGGGAGCCTGCATCGTCAATCTGGACGGTACGGTGATGGAATGCGGCGACACCCGCACCCGCTTTACCATCCAGAGCATCTCCAAGCTGGCTTCGCTCATCCTTGCTATCAGCGACAAAGGCAGCGACTACCTCTTTCACGACAAGGTCGGTGTAGAACCCACCGGCGACCCGTTCAACTCTATCGTCAAACTGGAAACCAAAACCAAGCCCTTCAATCCCTTCATCAATGCGGGAGCCATCACCGTTGCCGACTGCATCGAAGGCAACAGCTCAGAGGAAAAATTCGAACGCTTTTTATCCTTTGTACGCAAACTGTGCGGCGACGAGGAAATTTCGCTCAATGAGGCGGTCTATCTCTCGGAAAAAGCCACCGGCGACCGCAACCGCGCGCTTGCCTACTACCTGAAAGCCAGCGGTATCCTGGAGGGCAATGTAGAAGAGTGTCTGGATTTTTATTTTAAGATGTGCTCGGTCAATGTCACCGCAGTGGACATCGCTCAGATGAGTGCTGTGCTTGCCAACCACGGCGCCTGCCCAGTCACCCAGGAGGAACTGATTCCTAAAGAAAGTGCCAAGGAAGTCCGCGCCCTGATGCTGACCTGCGGAATGTACGACGGCTCGGGTGAATTTGCCATGACTGTCGGCTTCCCTGCCAAGAGCGGCGTCGGCGGAGGCATTGCAGCAGCGCTGGTCGACCGTATGGGCATCGGCGTGTTTGGTCCTTCGCTGGACGAAAAGGGCAACAGCGTCGGCGGTATCAAAATTCTGGAGCATCTCTCCAAGAACCTGGACTTCAATCTCTTTTAGTAAAAATAAAAAGCTCCCCGATGGGGAGCTTTTTATTTTTACCGTTCGTCAATGCGTCTGCCATAGCGGTCGTAGCAGCGGCGCAGTCCCCGTTCGATCGGAACATACGGGATAATCAGCGCAGTCACATACATCGCCAGCAGGGTGCGTTCCACCTTGTCAGCCGGCAGCAGGAAAACCCCGACCACCGTCAGAATCAGGGTGACCAGTCCCAGCCCGACCATCCATCTGCCATAGCGCACATGGGAATACAGCCAGGTGTCCGGGCTTTTCAGCGCCCACTGGGTGCGGTATCCGATGAAGAAATAGCCCATATTGTCCGGGTCCTTCGGATATGCCGGCGGCTTGTGAATCCACCAGAACCCCCAGATAATCAGCAATACAGGAATCAAGAGCAACAGCATGGTTTGACAGCCCTTTCTAAACATTCTTTGTTGTGTCTTGATAACTCAACTTCTTTTTAGTATAGCACAATTCGAGCCGTTTGTAAATTTATCCTGCTAAAACGCCAGCAGCGGAAATGTAAATTTTCTCTTGACAAACCCACCTGCCGGATGTATACTAAGGTCAAAGCTAGTTAGTTACTCAACTAATTAACCATATAACAAAAGGAGGTGTCCTGTTGAAGATCGACTTTGGGAGCCAAACTCCCATCTTCTTACAGCTATCTCAAGGACTGGAGGACGAGATTTTGTCCGGTGTCTACCGTGAAGGGGAGCAGATTCCTTCCATCACCGAGCTTGCTGCCAGCTATAAAATCAATCCCGCTACCGCCCTCAAGGGCATCAATCTGCTGGTGGATGCGGGCATCGTCTACAAGAAAAGAGGAATCGGAATGTTTGTCAGCCAAGGAGCTTTGCAGCTGCTCAAAGAAAAAAGACAGGATGAGTTTTTTCAGCAGTACGTTCTTCCGATGGTGCAGGAGGCAAAACGCCTCTCCATCCAACCGGAAACGCTGCGCGATTGGATTGAAAGGGGATTTGCAGAATGAAACTGGATTGCATAGATGTAAGCAAGCGCTTTGGCTCGGTCACCGCTCTCGACCGGCTGAACCTTCATCTGGAGGACCGGCGAATCCACGGTCTGCTCGGACGCAACGGCGCCGGAAAAACAACCCTGCTGCGAATGATGGGCAATTTGATACAGCCCTCCGACGGTCAGCTGCTCTGGGAAGGAAAGCCGCTGTGGGAAAATCCGCAGGCACAGCAGCAGATTTTCCTGTCGACCGAAAAATCCTGGTTTTCTGAACTCAATGCCAACGAGATTGCCCGCTGGATGAAGCGAAGCTATCCGAACTTTTCTTCCGAGCAGTTTTTTGCCTGGGCAAAACGGTTTGAACTCAACTGCAAAACCCCTAACCTCAAACTGTCCACCGGTTACCGCTCGGTCCTGCGCGCACTGCTGGCTCTGTCGGTCCACACGCCGTTGCTGCTACTCGACGAACCGACCCTTGGCATGGATGCCTTCCATCGGGAACTGTTTTACAAGCTGCTCATCGAAAGCTACACCGAATCGCCCTCCTGCATCCTGCTGTCTACCCATCTCATCAGCGAGGTAGAAGGTCTGCTGGAACGGGTCACCATCATCGACCACGGAAAGCTGCTGGTCGATGAAGAGGTCGAAACGCTGCTGGAGCAGGGCTACTGTGTGTCCGGTCGCATTGCCGAGGTGGATGACTTCTGTGCAGACAAGCGGGTCATCGGCTCCAACGTCGTCGGTGGACTCAAGACTTCCGCCATCTTGGGCAAGCGGCAGGCTCCACCCGCTTCGCTGGACATCAGTGGCTTGAGCTTACAGCAGCTGTTTGTACAGCTGGTCGGCAGTGCGGCGGATGAAGACGACCCAACTATGAAATAAAAGGAGGCTTTTTCTGATGAACACCAAAACATCCTTTCTCTTTCAAATTTCCGAGTACAAATGGACAGTTCTTCTGTTCTATCTGGTTTCACTGCTCATCATGGGCACCAGTATCACCCTTTCCGATGGGTCAACCGTATCCGGTCTGGAGGTAGCCACCTGCTTCTTTCTGCTGGTGTGCGGAATGAACTTTCAAAGCGCCCTGATGTTCCATTTGCAGATGGGCTCCACCCGCCGCACCTTTTTCAAGGGCTGGTTGCTCTCCTCCTGCGCTGTCTGTCTGATGACCGCCGCTTTGAATCTTACCGTTCTTCTCATCAGTCAGCTGATTGGAATCCCGATGGGCTCCCCCATCTTTGCCATCCCCATCTCTTCGGTCGTGCTGCGAATGGCGGTCGGTCTGCTCTATCAGTTTGCCACCTTCTTGCTGTTTATCAGCCTCGGCTACCTGCTTTCCGTCCTCTTCTATCGTTTAAATAAGATGGGGCGCTGGATAGTCGGCATCCTGTTGGGTGGCACCTTGCTTGCTCTTTTGTACTATCTGGCGCAATTCGACAGTGTGCTCGACCGGCTTTATCTGCTGCCCTATCAGCATCCGCTGCTTTCTTCCTCCATCTATCTGCTGATTTCTTTGGCGATGCTCTCTCTGTGCTGGCTGATGGTTCGCAGCAGCCCGAGCAAATAAGCAAAAACAAGTTTTTTCCTGTCAGCTTGCCTAAAAAAATTTTTTCATTCTGTTGGTTTTCCCTCTTGTCAAACGCGCAAAAATACGGTATACTAAAGATACAGGAAAATAAACTAAATTGGTATACATTTAAGATAATCGAACTCGATTGAAGAAAGAAGGAAACGACTTATGAAATTTTATGTTTGCAAACACTGTGGAAATATCATCACTTTTGAAGAGAACAAAGGCGTTCCGGTTGTCTGCTGCGGCGAAAAGATGAGCGAACTGGTTCCGGGCAGCGTAGATGCTGCTGCGGAAAAACACGTTCCGGTCATCAGCGTAGAGGGCAACAAAGTCACCGTTACCGTTGGCGAAGTGGCTCACCCAATGCTCGAAGAGCATTTCATCAAATGGATTGTTCTGGAAACCGCACAGGGCAGCCAGCGCAAAGAGCTGAAGGCAGGCGAACAGCCACAGGCTGTTTTCATGCTGACCGATTGCGACAAACCCGTTGCTGCTTACGCTTACTGCAACCTGCATGGTCTGTGGAGCGTAAACGCATAAATCCCCTTTCATCGAACAACCGCCGGAAGAAGATTTCTTCCGGCGGTTTTCCCTTGACGCTTTTGCCGTTTTTTTGTATAATGAGGAAAGCATTTTACAGATTGGAGAATTTTGCATGAAAAAACAGGACCGCATCCTTCTGCTTTCCTTTGCCGGCATTGCCCTTTTGATGCTGGGTATCTTCTTTATCATGGAACATTTGCAGGGTCCGCAGGCATATGCACTGATTTCGGTGGATGGAAACAACGTCCGCGAAATCGAGTTGCACGCTGCACCGGACCAGCAGATCAACCTGTCGGAATATGGAGCCAAAGTGGTGCTGGAAATTTCTGACCACCGGATACGCTTCCTTTCCTCCGACTGTCCCGACCACCTCTGCATAGGCTTTGGCTGGCTGGACCATCAGCCGCAGAGCGCCGTCTGTATGCCCAATCGGGTGGCAGTCACCATCAACGACCAGCCGACCCTTGCCGAATAAAAAAACAGAACGCCGACCGATGTTTTGCATCGGTCGGCGTTTATTGTCAGTCTGTCCGGGTAACGGATATCCTTTAAAGTCTTCGAATCGGGAAAAGCATATAATCCTTTCCGCTTTTCGGACAGGAAAAATCCTGGATTGCTCCCACCAGCGGGATTTGATTCTTCTGCATATAGTCCAGTACCTCTGAAAATGTATTTTCCGTTTCCACCTTGGCACAAAGATACTCATAGCCCGGGATGTTCCATTTTGTCCAGCCTTCAGGAGCTTGCGCCTCATCCAGACATTCCACACCTGCAAGGTACAAGCCTTTGCTGAAATTTTCTTCCCACGGTTGGTATGAGCGGGAAAAATCGGACATGGCACCCCAAATTCCCACCAAGTTGCCATCCTTGTCCTTTTTGGCAAGCGGCTGCACCTGCGCAAAATGTGCATTGGCATCCGCCCACAACCTTTGGATAAAGCCCTGCCCCTCCAAGGTGGAACCTTCTTTCCCAATCACAACAAAAGCGTCCTTGATACATTTTTTTAGCTTCATACAAACACCTCCCGGCTTCAAGATGTCCGTTTACTCGGCTTCCTTCCATCCCACAAATGAAAATACAGGAACAGCCACAACAGAAAACTGTTGTGGCTGG
>FR880122.1 GCA_000435195.1 Clostridium sp. CAG:169
TCAAATTTGAAGTTGTCCGGCCAATCAGCCTTGTCATTGGATCCGCTGTTGTAGGAAATAGCAAAAGCGTTAGCGCCCATGCCAAGTACCATAGCAGAAGCCAGTGCTACGGAAAGTACTTTTTTCATAGTCTTTCTTCCTCCTAAAATAAAATTAGGTTGAATATTTATTCAAATTCAACCCTTGTGTTTTTCGACGTCCGCGGGTGCTCCACACACCCGCTTTCGTCTGCTATTATTCTATCTCAAATCGGTAAAGGCTGCAATACAGTTTAGTCAACACTTCTCTGTAATTTTGTCGCACTTCTCAATATTTTTTACATTTTGATTAAAAAAACGGCTCTTTTTCCCCTATCACTCGGGATTTTTGCAGGTAAATATTGCATTTCGGTTACAAGTCGCTCTTTTTGTATTTTCTTGCGTGCGTTTTTATATTTCCCGTTTTACTAATATACATTTTCTTCCTTTTTTGTCTTTTATTGTTCTTTTTCCGCTATCTCTATATGAATAAAACACACTCTAAAAAGAATAATTATACATTTTAGAGTAAAAATAAACGCAGACCTTTTTTTCGTCTGCTTCCCCACTGCTGTCACTCTATTGTATGAAATCTTATCGGCTCATCGCGGTCGGGCTTTGGCTGCCCATCATCCGCTCCATGATGCGTGCCATCTCGCCGGGCGCCATCCGCATTCCGTCCTCAATCCAGCTGACCAGCATCTCCCGCAGTCCCGCTGCACAAAACCGGCTGCCGTACTTAAGCTGCTCTCCAAACAGCTGCGCTCCTAAACACCGCTCGCTGATGCCTGCACACAACTCTTCCATCAGCCACGGTGCACCGTGCTCGCTTGCCAGCATCTTGGCAATCTCGCGGTTGTCCTCCAGATATTCCAGCACCCGAACCAGCAGCGGATAAGGTCCCTGCTCCAGTCTGCTTTGCGGCACGCTGCTCAAGATTTCGGTCAGCTGCTCGGCAATCTCCCGCTCGGTCTGCACCTTCAAATCCATCGCGTCCGCATAGTGGTGGTAAAAGGTGCCGCGGTGTACGTCCGCCTCGTCGGTCAGCTCTTTGATGGTGATTTCCCCGATGCTCTTTTTGCTCAACAGTCGAATCAGCGCCTCCTGCAACGCTTTTTTGCTTTTGCGGATGCGTCTGTCCTCGCCTCGTTCTTCATATAAATTTCCGTTCATAAACATTTATCCTCCGTTTTGTCTAATATTGTTCAGTTTAACGGGATTATGTTCAATATCACTAAAAACGCACGCATAAAATGTACAATTTTATTATAAATGACTGGAGAATGTTTGTCAACCGCTTTTCACTTTCTTTCGATTTTTCGGCGGATTTCCTGTATATTCCGCTGTATTTCTGTTCACACTGATGAGGAAACGTTACTTTGAAAGGCAGGAAAGCTCCTATGAATCAAAAAGATACCCCGGTCAGCCCACTTTACTACAAAATTCTCGTCACGCTGATGCTTGCCCTTTCCATCATCCTTGGCGTCTGGGCAGCATACAGCCACCTGAGTGCGCGCGCCTATCGCACCGCTTTGCAGAACACCTACTGCCGCGCCGCCGATTCTGCCGCCGACAATCTGGCAAACCTCTCCGACGACCTGGTCAAAGGGATGTACACCGGCAGCAGCCCGCAGCTTTCGCAGATTTGCGCCCGCCTGTGGAAGGAGTCCGCCGCTGCCAAATCCTCCCTGTCCGCCCTGCCGCTGGAGTCCACCCTGTCTGCCACCAACAAATTTTTATCCCAGGCGGGCGACTATGCCATGTACCTCTCCCGCAAGACTGCCAATGGCTCGCCGCTCACCGAGGAGGAGCGCAGCAGCTTTGCCTCCCTGCGTGAATATGCCGACCGCCTGAGCGTCCAGCTGGACGACCTTGCCTGCTCGCTGCAAAACGGCAGCCTGACCATCGAGCAGCTGCAAGCGTCCGACAAAGACGCTTCTGCCTTTGCCGTCCACGCCGACGGCGACGACCGCCTGCGCCAGCTGGAGGACAGCTTCACCGGCTATCCCACCCTCATCTACGACGGACCCTTCTCCGACCACCTGCTGGAAAAAACGCCGCAGATGACCCGGGACAAACCCGCCATCACACCCGAGCAGGCAAAAGCCATCGCCTCCCGTGTGACCGACCGCCCTCTGCCGCAGCTGCGCCGGGAGGATTCTGTCCTACCCTGCTATGTGCTGCACGACGGCAAAAACAACTCGGTTGCCATCACCCGTCAGGGCGGCTTTCTGTGCTATCTGGTCACAGCCAAGCCCGAGGCGCTGACCGCCCGCCTTTCCTACCAGCAGGCGGTGGACAAAGCCCAGCAGTTTTTGCAGGCGCAGGGCTACTCCTCGATGAAGGACACCTACTATGAAACCACCGACGGGGTGATGACCCTCAACTTTGCCTACCTCGACCCTGCCACCCAGACCATCTGCTACACCGACCTCATCAAGGTGGAGATTTCTTTGCAGGACGGCAGCATCCTCGGTCTGGATGCCCGCGGCTATCTGGTCAACCACCACCAGCGGCAGCTGCCTTCCCCACAGCTTTCGCCCGAGCAGGCGCAGCAAATGCTCAGTCCTCTGCTGACGGTGGACAGCGTGCGCCCTGCCCTCATCCCCACCTCCGGCAAAAACGAAGCGGCGGTGTACGAATTTTTCTGCACCTCCTCCACTGGCGACCGGGTGCTGTGCTATATCAACACCGCCACCGGCGCCGAGGAACAGCTGTTGCTGCTGGTGCAAACTTCCAACGGCACCCTGACCAAATAAACAAAACGCCCTCTGCCAAATTGGCAGAGGGCGTTTTGTTCTTTGCAGAAAAATCCCCTTTCTGCAAAGATATTTTGGAAGGATTATGTTGATTGTAGAAGATGTCTTAGATAAAAAGAGCGGTTCCGCTTTTTGCAGGAATGAAAGTTTTTTTCGCACAAGGTGCAGATTCCGTTTCCTATAAATTTCTTGTTTCTATTATACACCTGCGTTTTCCCTTTGTCAATGCGACTTATTTTTCCGGTGTCGGGGCATTTTTTCTGTTTTCTTTGCCTAAAATGCAGGAAATACTTTACAAATTTTCATTTCTTTGCAAATCCCCATTCTTTTATCGCCTTCCTGCCCATTTTGTGGTATAATGTTGTATCGTAACCGATAACTTCATCTGAAACTTTATCAAATTTGTGCTAAGACAAAATTTTTTCACCCGCCCCTTTTGAAAGGAGGATTTCCATGGCATTGGATGGTACCCTGCTGCGCCAGATCCGCCACGAGCTGGAAGGTGTGCTGATCGGCGCGCGCATTGATAAAATACACCAAATCTCCCGCGAGGAGATGATCTTCATCCTGCGCCTGCCGCAGCCCACCGCAGACGGCGCGCGCAGCGTCAAGCTGTATCTTTCTGCCGGAGCGGACAGCCCGCGGCTGCACCTGACCGGCGCATCCTTTGAAAACCCGAAGGCTCCGCCGATGTTCTGTATGCTGATGCGCAAATATCTGGGCAGCGCCAAGCTGCTGCGCTTAGAGCAGATTGGGCTGGACCGCATCCTGCACCTGATTTTTGAAACCCGCAACGAGATGGGTGACCTGATTGAACTGACCGTCGCGGTCGAAATCATGGGCAGACATTCCAACATCATCCTCATCGGCGAGGACGGCAGGGTCATCGACTCAATCAAACGCATCGACGACACCATGTCCTCGGTGCGCCCGATTTTACCCGGTGTCCGCTACACCCTGCCGCCTGCGCAGGACAAGCTGGATTTGATCGACTGCACCCCACAGCAGGTCGAAGAGCGGCTGCGTCAGGGCAAGGACACCCCGCTTTCCAAAGCGCTGCTGGCTGCGGTGCAGGGCGTGTCCCCCATCGTCTGCCGCGAGATTGCAAACTACGTCTTTACCGGCGACGACCGGGTCATCTCCGAGATGACCTCCGACCACTTCGACCGCCTGCGCTTCTTTCTGGCGCGAGTGATTGAGATGGCAAAAAATTACACCGGCACCCCCACCAGCGTCATCGACTCCCGCAAAAAGCCGGTGGATTTTTCCTTCATGGACATCCACCAGTACGGCGGCATGATGTTCACCCGAACCTACTCGACCTACAGCCAGCTGCTCGACGACTTCTACACCCAGCGGGACAGCATCCAGCGGATGCGCCACCGCAGCGCCGACCTGCTCAAAATTCTGGCGAACACCTCCGACCGCATCGCCCGCAAGCTTGCGTTGCAGCACAAGGAGCTGGAGGACTGCGCCGACCGTGAACGCTGGAAGATGTACGGGGACCTCATCAGCGCCAACCTCTACTCCATCCAAAAGGGCGACCGCGCAGCGACGGTGGTCAACTTCTATGACGAGCAGCAAGCCGAAATCACCATCCCGCTGGACCCGCGCAAAACGCCGTCCCAAAATGCGCAGAAATACTACGGCGAATACCGCAAGGCAGACACCGCTGAGAAAAAGCTGCGCCAGCTGATTGAGGAAGGTCAGCAGGAAGCCGAATACATCGACTCGGTCTTTGATGCGCTCACCCGCGCCCAGACCAACGACGAACTTTCCGCCATCCGCAGCGAGCTGGTGGAACAGGGTTATCTGCGCCGCAAGGGACCTTCCACCAAAAAAGGCAAGGAAGCCCGCCTTGCACCCAAGCGCTACCTATCCGACGACGGCTTCACCATTCTGGTCGGACGCAACAACCTGCAAAACGACCAGCTCACCCTCAAGGAAGCCCATGGTCGGGATATGTGGTTCCACACCAAAAACATCCCCGGCTCCCATACGGTGGTGCTCAGCGAAGGCAGGGAGATTCCCGACAGCACCCTGCATCAAGCAGCCATTCTGGCAGCAGCCAACTCCAAAGCCGCCGACTCCGCACAGGTGCCGGTCGACTACACCCTTATTAAAAATGTCAAAAAGCCGCGCGGTGCAAAGCCCGGCATGGTCATCTATGTCAGCTATCAGACCGCCTATGTCACACCCGACCTAGAGCTGGAAAAGCGCCTGCTGGTGGAATAGCAAATCAAACCAAAAAGGGAACCGATTGCTCGGTTCCCTTTTTTTATTTACTTATGCGTTGTACAAATCCATCAGTTTGGTCTTGGTCCAGTAGACGCGCAGAGCCTGTTTTGGCTGTGCTTTGCCGACCGGAATCTCGATGGTCACGCCGTCCCAGTACAGGGTAATGCCAACCTTGCACTCGTACAGGGTCTGCATCACGCTTGCCGGCATATACTCGATGCCTTCCTTAACGGTGATGCGCAGGGTCTTGCCCTCTGCGGTCGCGCGGATTTTAGACTTCACCTGCATCCAGAAGTTGTACTCTTCCATAGCCTTCTTGTCTGCCGGGTCCGGTTTTTCGCGCTCTTCCATCTGCTGAACGGTCGAGCTGCTGCCGGTGTTGCCGGAGTTGCTGTTTGGTTTTTCTGGAACGACCGGAGGATCAACCGGTGTGCTTGGTGCCGGAACAATAATCATTCCGTTTTCTCCAACCTGCATATCCTTGATATTGTTGCCGGTCAGATTATCCTTCTTGAGGTGTTCGATTACCTGTTCTGTTGTTGCATCCTTTAGTTCAGGGGTATTCTCTTTGATTCTGTCGATGGTAGCCTTGTCCATATAAACCAGCGGTTTATCGGTGTTCGGGGTGGTTACGTTGTTCATCGTAAGCTTTGGAACTTCCGTTACACCATTACCCATTGCATACTCGACCACTGCATAACCGTTTGTAGAGAGGTTGCCGCCATTGATGGACACTTCTGCACCGTTGACGATGACCGCAGTATATTTGCCGCCCATCACATTGACGTTTTCCAGCTTGCCACCCTTTACACAGTAGAACTGGATGCCGTGTTTTGCTTTGCCATCTACATTGACAGTTGCATTTTTGATGGTGACATTATCTCCTGTCGCAGTGATGAAAGCGCCGTTTGCAATCTCGGTGTTGCAGGTAATCACATGATTGCCGCCATCGAGGGTAACACCTGCCGGAAGGGTGACTGCACCGGTGGAAACATCCTTCTGCAGAACGATGGTGTCACCCGATTTTGCAGCTTTCAGTGTTTCTTCAAAGGTATTATATTTCTGGTCGCCAATCTGAGCTACACCGGTGGTATCGGTTGTTGTTCCACCAATTACGCTATCGGTAATGGTAACATTTGTTGTATCACCCTCAACTGTTCCGGTAATGTTGGAGTTGTTTTCAATAACAACCGTACTGTTTGCAACAGCGGTAACATCACCTTCCACGCTGGTATTGTTCAGGGTCAGTTTGGAACCTTCTTTACTGTTTGTCAGATTGATTCCACCCTTGATTTCAGCATTGGAAATATTAGCAGTATATTTATGCTGTGTACCACTATGAACTATAATCGCATCTGTATCTGGGTCACTGGAAATAAAGGTTCCACCGGTAATATTTGCTGTAACCTTACCGTATTCTGCTGCAAGGTTAATAGCGCTGCCTGCCATGCCGCCAGTTCCATCTCCCCAGTTTCCTGTGTCGCCAGTTCCTTGGTTCTGGATAGTTCCTCCGCTGACATTCAGAGTGCCGCGATTCATAGAAACGCCGCCCTTAGCGCCGTCGATAGTACCACCCTCAATATTTAAAGTACCTGCCTGTGGATGGTAAATCGCATAGTCTGCTGTGGAAATCAGAGTACCGCCGGAAACATTGACAGTATTACTTTCATTTAAATCGGTTCCGTTTCCAGAAATTGCATACCAGCCAGCTTTGATAGTGCCACCCTTGATGTTAATTGTACTGCCTTCATTTACTCCAACACCAAATTGACCGTTATCATTTGCATCAGGTCTTACTGCTTCAATAGAACCGCTTTCCATAGTGAAGGTACCGCCGTACACATCAACAACGGCATAGCCAGTTGGACCACCAGTATAATCTGTTTCTGTATAGATTTTGCCCTGTCCTTCTGTATCCTTCAAGGTCAGGTTTCCTGTTACATGAATCCTTCCGGCTTCTGTACTTGCCGCTTTGATGTCATAACCGTTCAAGTCTAAAGCAGCTGTGCCGGTAACTTTCAAACCTTCGGAGGAAACATCAACATTTTTCTGCAAAACAACGGTCTGTCCGTTTGCTTCATTAATCGCTGTTTGCAGGTCTGTATAGGATTTGTCTCCAACTTTGGCTACTACTTCATCTTCTTCGCCGGTCTCATTCTGTGTAGCAACTACTTGATCGACCGGAGCATCCGCAGGGGTGTTGGACGGACGGTTTGCAAAGAAGAATTCCAAATCCAGCAGGTTGTTGAGCTTTGCTTCCTCGACCAGCAGTTTTTCCTCTTCGGTCAGCGCGTCGTATGCTTCTCTGGCTGCCTGCACCTGTGCCAGCAGAGCGTCTGCGTCGGTGTCCTCGGTCAGGCTGTCAAACAGCGGCAGATTGTTTAGCGCGCCGATTGCTGCCAAAAGCGCCTCGGACTGCTGTTTATCCTCATCTTTGTTCTCTTCTTTATTTTCGTCGACGTTTTCGCCTTCGTTGCCCTCGTTGCCGCCTTCTTCGCCGCCAACGTTTTCACCGGCATTTTCGCCTTCAACAACGGTAACATTCTGCGGATTGCTTTCCCCTTCCGCAAATGCCATGAAGCTGCCGCTTGCAATCATTGCCACACACAGCATGATGGACAGTGTTTTCTTTAATCCATTCATCGTTGGGATTCCTCCTTTTAAATTCGGAAAGCCGGCGGAACCCTTCCTATTCCAAATGGAATAGGAAAAAGCCCGGGCTTTTTCCTGTTTTCTCATTTAGTATAGCATCCGCTTTTGGCAATTACAATACGTTGTGACATATTTTGTGACAATTTTGTGTGGAAAATTTTATTGTGGTATCTCCTTATTTTCGTCACTTTGTTCACTATACCGAAAATACGTCCAAATCCTGCCCGTTGACCACCTTTCCGTCATAGCCTGCCTGCCGGATTTCCTCCAAAATCGCTGCGCACCGCACATCCATCTGCGCCTGAAGGTCCTGGGTGTTGTCCTGGATATTCATGTGGTAGATGCGATGGGTGGTGACCAGCAGCTTGGGCTGCGCCTGTGCAGCAATGGCGGCAAGGTCGGTGCTGAGGGTGTGGACCTCGCGGTGGTACTTCTGCCATTTTTCCTCGCGGCATCGGATACCTGCGGCATATTCGACCTCATGCAGCAAAATGTCGCAGCCCTTGGCTTTTTCGGCGACCACCGGCAGGGGTGCGGTGTCCCCGCTGACCACGATGACCCCATCCTGTGTGACAAAACGATAGCCATAACTTTCCAGTGTGCCGTGGCTGACAGCAAACGCTTCCACCTGCACCCGTTCATCCCGGTAGATGATGCCTTCCTGTATCTCCTGCACCTGCACCTGATAACCCACCTCGTTGGCTCGCTCAAAGCCATGCAGACGAAAGTCGATGTCCACCGCATACGCCTGCAACAGGTGGTCGGTCATACGCTGCAAGCCCTTGGGACCAAACACCTTGAGCGGACTGCTGCGCTCCAGCACCCACGGCGTGAAGATAAGGTCGGCATAGCCCACCGTGTGGTCGGTGTGCAGGTGGGTGCAGAAGGCGGTGGTCAGCAGGTCCGGTCGCAGCGGGTCGATGCCCTTATAGTACGCCTTGGATGCCTGCCGCACCACGCCCGGTCCAAAATCCACCAGGTAAGCCCGGTCGTCCACCACCACAGCGCAGGCAGGTCCGCTGGCGTTCGGGCAGGCGTTTGGGGTCCCTGTTCCAAGTAAAACCAATTTTGTTGACATAACGTTCATTCTCCTCTTTTAAATCAAAAGGAGGCTCTGCGAACTGCTCACAGAACCTCCTGTCCTTTTTTGTGTTATTCGTCGCTGTCCGGGAACTGCTGGCATTTTTTTCTATAATAGAAGATGAACAGCAGCGCTGTCAGCGTCCATGAGATTGGATAGCTGTAAAGGATGGTGTCGATAACCGGCTTGAGCGGAACGATGAACCAAACCCACAGCACTCTGAGTACGCACACACCGCCGCAGGTCATCAGCATCGGCACCAGCACGTCGCCGGTACCGCGCAGCGCACCCGAGTAGACTTCGATAAAGACATACACTGCATACGCCGGCGCCATCAGGGTCATCATGTGCATTCCGATTTCGATGACGGTGGCATCGGTGGTGAACATCTGGTAGACATACTTTCCAAAAATCAGGAAGACTGCGCTGATGACGACCGAAGCGCCCATTGCCATCCCGATACAGATGCGCACGCTTTTGCGCATCCGCCCAAACTTGCGCGCGCCATAGTTCTGTCCTACAAAGGTGGTGATGGAGATACCAAAGGCGCTGATGACCATCCAGAAGAAGGAGTCGATCTTTCCATAGGCAGTCCATGCCGCCATCGTGTTGGTTCCGAAGGAGTTGAGCGAGGTCTGGATGATGATATTGGATGCACTGTACATCACCGACTGCAAGCCTGCCGGCAGACCAATTTTCAGCAGCAGCTCCAACGCATCACGGTGAAAGCGAACCTGTTTGAGTTCCAGCCGGAAAATATCCTTGGAGCGGCACAGCGCCAGCACCACCAGCACCGCACTGACTCCCTGGGCAAACACCGTTGCAATGGCAGCACCCGCTACGCCCATATGGAAAAAGACAACCAGGACTACGTCCAGCAGAATATTGATAAAGCAGCAGACAATCAGATAGTACAGCGGACGGCGGGAATCTCCGACCGCACGCAGGATGCTGGAACCTACATTATAAATGAAGACAAAGATGATTCCGGCAAAATAGATGCGCAGATAGGTGGTGGACGGTGCGATGACCTCCTCGGTGGTGTTCATCCAACGAAGCATCATCGGAGACAGCCAAATTCCAATCACAGAGATGACCACGCTGCCCACCACCGAAAAGGCAAACGCAGTATGCAGCGCATTTTGCAATCCCTGCTTCTCCCTTGCGCCGTAATACTGGGAGATGACCACCGTTGCACCGGAAGAAAGTCCGACAAAAAAGCCGACAATCAGGTTGATGATCTGGCTGGTGGAGCCGCCCACCGCCGCCAATGCTTCGGTACCGACAAATCTTCCTACGACAACTGCGTCTGCCGTGTTGTAGATCTGCTGAAAAAAGGTGCCCAGCACAATCGGAAAAAAGAAAATCAGCAGCTGTTTCCAAATCACACCGTTGATGATCCGGTTCTCTTTGTTCTGCACATTTTCCATCTCGATTCCTCCTCCAAAAAGCTTTTTGCAAGACCCTGATCAGTCCTGCCTATAAATATATAGCATAATCGACCCTTGCTTGTCGAGAGAAAAACTTAAAATTTTTCTGATTAAAAAATCACAAAGCCCCTTTTTTCAAATTTAGAAAAAAGGGGCTTTGTCAACCTCAATAATTTCTGCGGTCATCCTCGGCTTTTGCCGCAGCGACCATCTTCATTTCGATCCACCGCTCTTTGGTAATCAGTACCTGTCTGGGCTTGCTGCCCTCAAACGGACCGATGATACCTTTTTCCTCCATCGCATCCATCAGGCGGGCTGCACGCGCATAGCCCAGCTTCAGCCTTCTTTGCAGCATGGAGGTGGATGCCTGCCCGGTTTCCACCACAATCTCAATCGCGCTGGGCAGCATCTCGTCCTCGTCCGAGAATCCGCCGCCCTCGTCCTTGCCACCCTTCTTCTTGTTGTCGGAAACGGCATGGCGGTCGATCTCCTGCAAAATCTGCTCGTCATAGGTCATCTTCTGACCGGACTGCTTGATAAATTCGATGATGCGCTCGACCTCCCCGTCGGTCACAAAGCAACCCTGAACGCGGGTCGGTTTGGAGGAACCGATGGGAGAAAAGAGCATATCGCCTCTGCCCAGCAGTTTTTCTGCACCGCTGGAATCGAGGATGGTGCGCGAGTCAATCTGAGAGGAAACCGCAAAGGCGATGCGGGAAGGGATGTTCGCCTTGATGACACCGGTGATGACGTCCACCGACGGACGCTGGGTAGCAATGACCAGGTGCATTCCTGCCGCACGCGCCATCTGTGCCAGACGGCAGATGGAATCCTCCACCTCGCCCGGCGCTGCCATCATCAGGTCGGCAAGCTCGTCGATGATGATGACAATCTGCGGCATCGGTTTAAGCCCGTTCTTCTCTGCCGCGCGGTTAAAGCCGGTCATATCCCGCACACTGTAATCCTTAAACAACTGATAGCGATTGAGCATCTCGTTGACCGCCCACGACAGTGCGCCCGCTGCCTTTTTCGGGTCGGTGACCACCGGGATGAGCAGGTGTGGAATGCCGTTGTAGATGCCCAGCTCCACCATCTTCGGGTCGATGAGCACCAGCTTTACCTCCTGCGGAGTGGAGTGGTAGAGCATACTGACAATCAGCGAATTGATGCAGACCGATTTACCGGAGCCGGTCGAGCCTGCAATCAGGGTGTGCGGCATCTTGGCAAGGTCCGCTACGGTGACCTTTCCGGCAATATCTCTGCCCAGCGCCACCGCCAGCGGACTTTTTGCCTGCTGAAATTCCGGTGAGTCGATGATCTCTCGGATGGAAACGGTGCTGACCACCTTGTTGGGCACCTCGATGCCCACCGCAGGTTTGTTCGGGATGGGCGCTTCGATGCGGACTCCCGATGCGGCAAGGTTGAGGGCGATATCATCGGCAAGGTTGGTAATCTTGCTGATCTTCACCCCTGCCGACGGCTGCAATTCATAGCGGGTGACCGCCGGTCCGCGTGCAATGTCGATGATGCGGGTCTGCACGCCGAAGCTTTGCAGGGTGGACACCAGCTTTTCAGCATTGGTGCGCAGCTCTTCCTGCAAATTGCTCTCGTTGGGTTTTTCAATCTCATTTAAAATCTCAATCGGCGGTTTGATGTACTCCGGCTCTTCCTCTTCCGGCTGCGGCGCATCGACCGAATGGGATGCGCCCTGCAAATCCATGCCCTGAGCCGCTATCCGGTCGGCAGATACCTGGATAATTTCATGCGGCTGCTCCCTGCGGCTGCCGGTCGGCGGCTCCGGCTCCAGATGGATGTTATCCGGGTGAAACGGTACCGGCTCCTCCTCTTCGACCATCGGCATTTCCTGCGGCTGGAAAAATACCGGCTCTTCCTCTTCGGCGATTGGCGTTTCCTGCGGTGCGGCTGGCTGGAAAATCTCATCCATCTCCGATTCCGTCGGTTCTTCCTGCACATGCTGTCCAAAGTGGAAGTTTTGCATCGAGATAAATCCATCAGCGATGTCCTCTTCCTCCAAAAGCGGCTGTTGCTCTGTCTGCTCCCAGGAAAATCCGGTCTGACAAGGGTCGCCCATCCTTTCTTCATGCAGGTGAGACGGGTGGTCCCAATCGGCAGAATCCACCACCGGTCGCACCCCTGCGTTTGGCATATTGGATTTCAGGGTGTGCAGCACTGCCTGGTCCTCCCGCGCATAACCGCTGCCGGCAGCAGGTGCGACCCGATTGATCAGGTCGTCCAAATACGGAGAGGAAAGCTGTGATTCCTGCTCGTCCACCGGTTCTTCCGGCGGATTCCAGAAGCTGTCGCTTTCCACCGACTGCTCCAGCTCCCGTCGCTCGGCAGCAATCTGCTCGGCGCGCTGCTGTTCCTGCCGCTTTTGTTCGGCGCGTTCCAACTCCAGCTTTTCCCTCATGGCTGCCCTGCCTTTTTCGGTGTCCTCCTGTGCCTGGCGCAGCCGCTCCAGCTCCTCCTCTTTTTTGCGCTTGGCATTAAAAAAGCTGTCGGTTTGCAACCCGTCCTCCTGCTCGGCGCGCTTGCCTGAGCCTAACGGGATATTGATGTTAAAGCGAGGCTTGGTCGGCGCCTGCCCTTCCTCCATCATCTGCTCCTGGCGAAGCTGCCGCTGTTGATTGCGGATCTCCGAATGGGCGACATAGACTTCCTCCATCTTCTGCATCGGTTTTTTTGCCGACTGATACAGCCCGATCAGTGTCCCGCCGGTCAGCACCATCAGCACCACGAAAATCAGCAGGACCATCGTCACCTTGGCTCCGGTGGGACCAAACCAGTAGAGCAGCGGCAGACCGAACAGCCCCGAAACAGCTCCTCCTCCGTGTCCGTCCACGCCGTTTTGAAAGAGTGAGAGGAACTTTTCAATCAGGTTGCCGTTTGGGATGCCCGAGCCGAACACCTGGGTCGCTCCGCTGAGCAGGCAAATCAGCAGCATCGACTGCCATACCTTGTGCCCGACCAGACCGATAGGCTTGTCCAGCGCGGTCATGATGGAAACATAGAACAGCAGGGGAGCAATCAGATAGGCGCTCCATCCAAACATCCCCAGAAAGAAATTGTGAATCCAGTTCCAGACGTTCTGTCCCTCCACCAGTGTGGTCGCCATAATAAAGACTGCCACTGCAAAAACGACGATTGCCCAAAACTGCTGTCTGGAGTGCAGCTCGCGTTTTTTGCGCTCCCGTTCGGTCGCAGCCGCGCTCTTGCTTTTGGTGCGCGAGGATGTTTTTTTGGTTGCCATAGTCTGCCAAGCCTCCCTGTTGTCCATGTTTCTATCATAAAAAGTAATCTAAAAAAATCTGTTTTTTTGCGGCAGCTTCACCTGTTTTCCCGGGGAAAGCTCCTGCCGCAGAAAATCGTGCGGGTCGGTGGAAAGGATGCGTTCCACCAAAAGCTGTCCGTTTTGTATCCTGCCTTGCAGCGCTGCCGTTTCCGAAAGCAAAACAGTGGTCGGCTGCTCTGACTGCTCTGCCATCATCTGCTGCATCGCCCAAATTGGTGTCACCGAATGAAGGATCATCGTCTGCTCCCTCCTTTTTTGGGTCGGACCGCAGATTTTACTCCCTTTTCTTTTTTCTCAATCATCCGGTACAGGCAGGAGATGGCTTCGCTCAGTCCTCCTAAATGGTCGATCAGTCCCGCCTGCACCGCCTTTTCTCCATCCAAAACGGTGCCGACGTCCATCACCAGCTCCCCGGTGTTCATCATCAGCCGACGAAAATCCTTCGAGGAGATGCCGGAGTTGTCGGTGACAAAGCGCACGATGCGTTCCTGCATCCGGTCAAAATAGGAAAGGGTCTGCGGAACGCCCAGCACCAGACCGTTCATCCGCACCGGATGCACCGTCATGGTGGCGGAAGGCGCGATGAAGGACTGCTTTGCGCTGCACGCCAGCGGCACACCGATGGAATGTCCGCCGCCCAGCACCAGCGACACGGTCGGCTTTTTCATGCCGGAAATCAGCTCGGCAATGGCAAGCCCCGCCTCGACATCTCCACCGACGGTGTTGAGAATAATCATCAGCCCTTCGATGGAAGGGTCCTGTTCGATGGCGACCAGCTGCGGAATGACGTGCTCATACTTGGTGGTCTTGTTCTGCGGCGGCAGGATATAGTGACCCTCGATCTGACCGACGATGGTCAGACAGTGGATGACGTGCTTGGCTGCGGTCATGGTGACCGAGCCGGACTGGATGATTTGGCTGGTTTGTTCCTCCAAATCCTCCGGCTGCTCCTGCGGCTGGTCGACCGGCAGTTCTTCACAGACCGGTTTCCTGCGATTGTTTTTCTTGTGATTGTGGCTCATGCGCACACCTCCATAGATTCGATTTCCTTCTCTAGTGTGCACTGCTGTCGACCAGCTTATCCGTCCAGTTTTTCAGGATGCTCTCTTTATTATAAACGGATTTTTCAAACGAATCAACCAAAGCCGCTCGGATATTGTCGTCATTTTGTAAAAGAAAATCAAAAAGGTTTTGTCTGCCACAATCAATCCAGACAAAACCTTTTTGCGTCAGCTTATAAAACCTTGACCATCATCAGCTCTTTTAAGGAGCTTCCATCCTCCAGCCGGATGGCGTTGGGCTTTTCGCCTGTGCACACAAAACCCATCTTGTGGTAGAGCCCAATCGCCCGCTGGTTCCCTTCGATGACCTCCAGTTCCAGCTGTTCGAGCTTCTCCTGCCTTGCTTTGTCAATCATCTCTTCAAACATCGCCGTTCCGATGCCCAGTCCCCAATAATCCTTCAGCAAGGCGATGGCGACCTGACCGCGGTGTCGGGTCTTGCGCCAGCGGTTTAAGTCAAGCTGACAGTTCCCCGCCAACTTTCCCTCCACCTCGCAGACGAGCATCAGCACATCGGGAGAAACAAGCTGCCTTTCCAGATAGGTCGCCTCCTGCTCTGCTGTGACGGCAAATTCGTCCGGGTAGCGCATCAGGTAAGGTGTCTGCTCATAGCAGGCTTTCATGTATGCAATCATCGGTATAGCATCCTCTTTGCAAACGGCACGCAGCAACGCTGTTCTGCCGTCCTTTAAGGTGATGGTTTTGTTTTGATATTCCACAGTTCCTTTCCTCCCTTGTGCTGTGATAGAAAAGAGCGGGGAAAATCTCCCCGCTCTTAGGTGGTATGTTTTGCCGCTTATGCTTTGTTGATCGAGCCAAACAGCTCCATCTTCTCTTTTACCTTCTCTTTGATTGCTTCAAAGCCCGGTTTGAGGACCTTTCTTGGGTCGAAGCCCTTCTTCTGCTGGTCCATGTTTTCCTCAAAGTATTTGCGGACTGCTGCGGTGAATACGATCTGGCATTCGGTGTTTACATTGATCTTGGAAACGCCCTTGGAGATTGCATCCTTGACCATCTCGTCAGGAATGCCGGTGCCGCCGTGCAGAACCAGAGGCATGGTGCCGGTCTTTTCCTGGATCTGAGCCAGGACGTCCAGACGCAGACCTGCCCAGTTTTCTGGATATACGCCGTGGATATTGCCGATGCCTGCTGCCAGCATATCAACGCCCAGCTCGCAGATGCTTGCGCACTCATCCGGGTCTGCAATCTCGCCGCCGCCCAGCACGCCGTCTTCCTCGCCGCCGATTGCGCCTACCTCAGCCTCAACCGAGATTCCTTTGGAGTGAGCCAGTGCAACGATTTCCTTTGTCTTTTCTACGTTCTCTTCGATGCTGTATTTGGAGCCGTCGAACATAACCGAGGAGAAGCCCTTCTCGATACATTCTTTTGCTGCCTCATAGCTGCCGTGGTCCAGATGCAGAGCAACCGGAACGGTGATGCCCAGCTCTTTGATCATGCCGTTTACCATGCCGACGATGGTGGTGTAGCCACCCATGTACTTGCCTGCACCCTCGGAAACGCCCAGAATAACAGGGGAATTATTTTCCTGAGCGGTCAGCAGGATGGCTTTGGTCCACTCCAGGTTGTTGATGTTGAAGTGACCCACTGCGTAGTGACCCGCTTTTGCTTTGTCCAGCATTTCTTTTGCAGAAACTAACATAATAAAGATCCTCCTTATTTTAAAAAACGATTCCTCCTCCGGGGTATGGGAAAAGCTTTTTTCATTGCTTTTATTATAAACAATAACGGTAGGAAAATCAATCGCTTTTCTTTTTTGCCGTTTCGCTCTTGACAAAATCTTTTCTTTTGTTGGTTCCATTTGACTGTATCTTAACAGAAAAAGAGTCTTTTTCGACTGCATTTTGTTGACTTCTGAACAAAAAAGGCATAGAATAAAAGTAGAGTCTATTGATTTTGTATAGTTTTACGGCGGTTGTTCCAACTGCGTCAATCGCCGCCAGAAAGGATGATTTTGCATGAACTATCTTGATACATACAACCTCTGGAAATCAAAGCAGCTGGAGGACCCGGACCTGATTGCAGAAATGGTCGACATCGAAGGAAACGACTATGAGATTAAAGAACGCTTTGTAAAAATGCTGGAATTCGGCACCGCCGGTCTGCGCGGCATCCTTGGCGTAGGCACCAACCGCATGAACATCTACACCGTCGCTCTGGCTACCCAGGGCATGGCGGATTATATCAACGAGAAATATAAAAATCCATCGGTTGCCATCGCTTATGACAGCCGCATCAAGAGCGACCTGTTTGCCCGTGTGACCGCCCGCGTCTTTGCTGCAAACGGGGTCAAGGCTTATCTCTTCAAGGAATTGATGCCGACCCCTACCTTGTCCTTTGCCGTTCGTCAGCTGCATTGCAGCGCCGGCATCGTTATCACCGCCAGCCATAACCCAGCCCAGTACAACGGCTACAAGGCATACGGCGACGACGGCTGCCAGCTGAACCCGCAGGCTGCTGCCAAGGTGCTGGAACTTGCCAGCAAGACCGACATCTTTGATGGGGTCAAAAAGATTTCTCTGGAGCAGGGTCTGCGCAGCGGCATGATCGAGTATATCTCCGACGAACTGGTCGACCAGTATCTCGACCGCGTCTTTGCACTGCGTGTCAGCAAGGCACCGGTACAGCCAAGTCACCTGAAGGTGGTCTACACCCCACTCAACGGCACCGGCAACAAGCTGGTCCGCCGCATCCTGGGAAGAATCGGCATCGAGGACATCGAGATCGTACGCGAGCAGGAGCGACCGGACGGCAACTTCCCGACCTGCCCATACCCGAACCCGGAGGAAAAATCCACCTTGCAGCTGGGCATCCAGCTGTGCAAGAGCATCGACGGCGACCTGGTGCTTGCCACCGACCCGGACGCTGACCGCGTTGGCATCGCCGTCAACCACCACGGCGAATACATCCTGCCGACCGGCAACGAAGTCGGCGTGCTGATGCTCGACTATATTGCAAAGCAGCGCATCGCACAGGGAACCATGCCTAAAAATCCAATCGCTGTCAAATCCATCGTGTCCACCCCGTTGGCAGACGTGGTTGCCAAAAGCTACGGCATCCAGATGATCAACGTCCTCACCGGCTTTAAATACATCGGCGAGCAGATTACCCTGCTGGAGCAGAAGGGCGAAGAAAACCGCTTCCTGCTGGGCTTTGAGGAAAGCTACGGCTATATGACCGGCGGTCATGTCCGCGACAAGGACGCTGTCAACGGCGCTATGATCATCTGCGAAATGGCAGAGTACTACAAAAAGCAGGGCAAGACACTGATCGACGCGCTCAACGACATCTTCTCCCGCTTTGGTGTCTATGCTGCCAAGGTCAAGGGATACACCTTTGAAGGCACAGAAGGAATGGACAAGATGACCGGCATCATGAAAAAGCTGCGCGAAAATCCACCGAAGGATTTTGGCGGCTACAAGATTCTGTGCTGCTCCGATTATCTGATTTCCAAACGAAGAGATTTCCGCAGCGGTGGACAAACCGACATTCTGCTGCCGACCTCCAACGTGCTGGAATATGACCTGGAGAACAACCTGAAACTGATTGTTCGTCCGTCCGGCACCGAGCCGAAAATCAAGGTTTATCTGACCATCGTGACCAACGACAAGGCACAGGTTGAAACCATCGAGCAGCGCCTGATTTCCAGCGCCGACCTTCTGATGAAATAAGTTTGCCTTTTCCTTTTATGGATGGAGCTGTATGCAGCTCCATCCATTTTTGTTTTTTCTGCCCTTTGGTTTATTTTGCGCAAAAAGCACAGTGATTTTATGTGATTTTTATTCATGTGAATGTTGAGATTTCTCTTGCATTTTACATTCAGCTTGCTATAATAAAAGTTGTCTTGAAGCGTATGATAGCAAACGCTTTATTTTTTTAGAAAAGGATGGGAGCAATGAAGAAATCGTATGAACTGGATATGTGCAATGGACCAATCCTCGGAAAGATTCTGGTCTTTGCCATCCCGCTGATGATCTCCGGCATTTTGCAGCTGCTTTTCAATGCTGCGGACATCATCGTTGTCGGTCGTTTCACCGGAAGCCAGGCACTGGCTGCTGTCGGTTCAACCAGTGCGCTGATCAACCTGATCATCAATCTTTTTATCGGCGTTTCGGTCGGAGCCAATGTCGTTGTTGCGCGCAATTACGGCGCCAAGGACTATGACGGCATCCACGGCGCGGTACACACCTCGGTATTGACCGCCATCTGGGGCGGCATCATCTTGATTTTTGTCGGCATCCTGCTGGCTCGTCCGATGCTGGAAATGATGGGCACCCCGGAAGATGTCATCGACCTGTCGGTTCTGTATATGCGCATCTACTTTGTAGGAATGCCCGCTTTTATGATGTACAACTTCGGCGCTGCCATCCTGCGTGCCATCGGTGACACCAAGCGCCCGCTCTACTTTTTGACCCTGTCGGGCGTGGTCAACGTCGTCCTCAACCTGTTCTTTGTCATCGTCTTTCACATGGGTGTGGCAGGTGTTGCGCTGGCGACCATTATTTCCCAGGCAATTTCCGCATTTTTGATTATCCTGTGTCTGATGAAGATGGACGGTCCCTGCCATCTGGACTTTAAGCATCTGAAGTTCCACCCCGAGCAGCTCAAATCGATGCTGCGCATCGGTCTGCCTGCCGGTTTACAGGGAGCCATCTTCAGCATTTCCAACGTCCTGATTCAGTCCTCCGTCAACTCTTTCGGCTCTCAGGTCATGGCGGGCAACACCGCCGCGGGCAACATCGAAGGCTTTGTCTACAACTCGATGAACGCTGTTTACCAGACCTCTTTGAGCTTTACCAGCCAGAACATGGGCGCCAAAAAGTTTGACCGTATCAACAAGATTCTCTTCCAGTGTCTGCTGGTGGTCACTGCCATCGGTCTGGTGATGGGTGGCGGCGCTTACCTACTGGGCGAGCCGCTGCTGGGCATTTACACCTCCAACCCGGAGGTCGTTTCCTACGGCTTGATTCGACTCAAATACGTCTGTGCAACCTACTTTCTCTGCGGCTTGATGGACGTCATGGTCGGCACCATCCGCGGCATGGGATATTCCATTATGCCGATGCTGGTTTCTCTGACCGGTGCGTGCGCATTCCGTGTCATCTGGATTTTCACCATCTTCCAGATGGACCGCACTCTGGACTGTCTGTACATCTCCTACCCTATCTCCTGGGTATTGACCGCAGGTGTTCATCTCATCTGCTACTTTGCCGTCCGCAAGAAAGCCTTTGCCCGCGCTGCTGCCCAATAACCTACTTTTTCTTTGCTAAAAAGAAAAAGTAGGCAAAAAGAAAAGCGTTCCGCTTCGCG
>FR880123.1 GCA_000435195.1 Clostridium sp. CAG:169
AGCCACAACAGAAAACTGTTGTGGCTGTCGTATTTGGGGATTTGGAGGATTATTTCTCGTCTACACGTTTTTTACGCAGATATTTGTCTACTGCCTCTACCATGTTTTCCGGCATCTTTCTTGGAACCGGGAATACCACTGCATTGACCATGTGGTCTGCAAATTCCTGTACGAAAGCTGCGGTCTTTCCAAAGTTCTTATAATCGAGGTAGTCGATGACATCGTGACGGCAGTGGATCATTGCGCCGCCATTTCTGCCAAAGCGGCAGAAGTTGATTGCCGGAACTCCCTCGTTTGCAAATGGAACCGAGTCACTGGAATAAACCTCCTGTGTAACATCGGTGGAGAAGCCGACCTCTTTTGCCAGATACTCTACAAAGCGGCAGAGGGACTCGTCTGCCATGATGGCAGCCCAGTCTGCACCCAGAACCGGACCGGCTACATCGACGTTGATCATCAGCTGAACGTCCTTCAGCTCATCCTTGTGGGCAGCAACATACGCTTTGGAGCCCAGCAGACCAACCTCTTCCGAGCCGTACCAGCAGAAGGTCAGGTTGCGCTTTGGAGGATTCTGTTTATAATGACGTGCCAGCTCCATCAGGATGGCAGAGCCTGCGCCGTTGTCGTATACACCGTGGCTGAACTCAACGCTGTCAAAGTGTGCGCCGAAGGTGATGTTCTCATTGGTGTCCTCGGTGCCTTTGATCTGCAGCACTACGTTTCTGGATGGACGGGTCACATCGTCCTGAATCAGGGTGAAGGTCACTGTTTCCGGTTCGCCTTTGACCAGCTCCATCGCATCGATGGCACGCAGAACGCCTCCGGGAACCGTGCCGTAGCGCAGTGCCCAGTAACGCAGCTCTCTTTCGCCCAGGTCCGTATCCTCACGAACATCCGAAACGTTTCCGTTCCAGGTCAAAAATCCTGCAACACCATAACGAACCAGCTTCTCATACACTTCTTCATTGAGTCTGCCGCTATTGACCAAAACGATCTTGCCCTTTTTGTCATACAGGTCGATGTCGTTGCCCTGCTGTACATAAGCAAATTCTGCGGTCAGACCTTCCGGTGGGGTGCTGCCCGAACGGCGGTAGCCTTTGATCTCCCATTCTTTGCCCAGTGCTTTCAGCGAAACCTTGTGGATGTCAGCGGTTTCTACCATAAATTCTTCAATGGTCGCTTCCATGCCCTCTTTTGCCAGCTCATCCTTGATGATATTGGCAGCTCTGGTTTCCTCCGCAGAGGTGCTGGTGCGGATAAAGTTGATTTTTTCCAGGTCCGCAAAGATGCGTTTTCCCATTGCATCGGTGTTTTTCAAAATATCCATGTTCTGCACTCCTCTTCTCATGATATAATCAAATGATTTTCCTAACAATTTTGTCAAAACCTTCGCAGCTTTGATTCAGCTTTTGCTTTCGGCGTTTTGTATAAATTCTATGTCGTAAATTTATACAAATATGTGCGAACTGTTTTTCAAACGCAGTATACCACAATCTTATCGCGGATACAATCCCAAATCAATGAAAAAAGATGCCCAAAGAAAATTTCTTTGGGCATCTTTTAAAAGCATTTACTTATTTTTGTTGCAGAGGTGGCAGGCTACAAAATGATTTGGTTCTACCTCCTGCAGCACAGGGGACTGGGTAGCACAGATGTCCATTGCATAACGGCATCTTGCTCTGAATTTGCAACCCGGTGGCGGGTTGATTGGGCTTGGCACCTCGCCCTCGAGCTTGATACGCTGACGGGTTGCTTCCACATCCGGGTCTGCTGTCGGGATTGCCGAAATCAGCGCCTGGGTGTATGGATGCAGCGGTCTGTCGTACAGGTCGTGGTTGCTGGCAAGCTCTACCATCGAACCGAGGTACATAACGCCTACACGGTCGGAAATGTGCTTGACCATCGACAGGTCGTGCGAGATGAACAGATAGGTCAGACCAAACTCTCTCTGGAGCTTGATGAGCAGGTTGACAACCTGTGCCTGAATGGAAACGTCGAGTGCGGAGATTGGCTCGTCGCAGACGATGAACTTTGGTTCTACTGCCAGTGCGCGGGCAATTCCGACACGCTGACGCTGACCGCCGGACAACTCGTGTGCAAAGCGGTTGGCGTAATCGGCACTCAGACCGACCTTATTGAGCAGCTCTGCGACCTTATCGTTCTTTTCTTTATCGGTCAGCTTGAAGTGGACGTCCATACCCTCAGAGATAATCTCTCCGATGGTCATACGAGGGTCCAAAGAAGCATATGGGTCCTGGAAGATAATCTGGACGTTCTTGCGGAACTCCAGCAGGTCTTTTCCCTTCAGGGTGGAGATGTCCTTGCCGTCAAAGACAACCTTGCCGGAGGTCGGTTCATACAGCTTCATCATAGTTCTGCCGCAGGTGGTTTTTCCGCAGCCGGACTCGCCTACCAGACCCAATGTTTCGCCGCGTTTGATGGACACGCTGACGTGGTCCACCGCTTTCAAAGTTTGTTTGCGACCTGCTTTAAAGAATTTGCACAGGTCTGTGACCTCCATGATGGTGTCGGCATTTTGCAGTTTTTCGATTACCTGGTCCATTATTTCGCCTCCCTGTCATAGAAGGATTTTACCTTTGGTGCATTTGGATGCTGCAACCAACAGGATACCTTGTGGGTATCGGTGATGGTGGTTTCAAACGGATTGCGCTCTTTACAGATTGGCATACAGTATTCACATCTGGATGCAAACGGGCAGCAGTTGAGCGGCAGGATCAAATCCGGCGGAGTGCCTTTGAGCGCATACAGTTCCTGCTTGGATTCTTTTGCCAGCTTTGGAACCGAGCTGAGCAGTGCCCAGGTGTATGGGTGTTTGGAATCGTAGAAGATTTCCCTTGCAGTACCGCGCTCTACGACCTGACCGGCGTACATAACCTGGATTCTGTCTGCAAAGTTTGCTACAACACCCAGGTCGTGGGTAACCAGAATGATCGCAGTGTTCATCTTCTCCTTCAGCTCGCGCATCAGGTCCATGATCTGTGCCTGGATGGTTACGTCCAGTGCGGTAGTCGGTTCGTCTGCAATCAGAATCTTCGGATTGCACGCCAGAGCCATCGCGATCATAACACGCTGTCTCATACCGCCGGACATCTCATGCGGATAGCTGTCCACACGTTTTTCCGCGCTTGGGATGTTTACCATCTTCAGCATACGGATTGCTTCTTCCCTCGCCTCTTTTTTGCTCAGATGGCGATGGATGCGCAGGCTTTCCATAATCTGTTTGCCGACGGTCATGGTCGGGTTCAAAGAGGTCATCGGGTCTTGGAAAATCATGCTGACCTCGTCGCCTCTGAATTCGCACAGTTCTTTTTTGTTCAGCGCCAGTACGTCCTTGCCGTCGCAGGTGATCTGGGAGCCTTCCTTGATGACAGCGAACGGTGGTTTGAGCAGGCGCAGGATGGATTTTGCTGTTACGGTTTTGCCGCAGCCAGACTCTCCAACAAAGGCGAGGGTCTCGCCTCGGTTCAGCTCAAAGCTGACGCCGCGGACTGCCTTGACCTCACCCGCATAGGTGTTGAAGGATACGCTGAGGTCTTTTACTTCTAAGATTTTATCGTTTGCCATAAGGATCCTCCTACTTTCTCAGTTTCGGGTCGAGAGCGTCGCGCAGTCCATCGCCCAGCAGGGTGAAGGAGAGCATGGTCAGTGCAATCATCAGCGATGGGAAGAACAGCTGGTAAGGGTAGAACATGAAGTTCTGCTGTGCAGCGGATGCAAGCGCACCCCAGCTGGTATCCGGCGGCTGGATGCCCAGACCGATATAGCTCAGGAATGCCTCAGAGAAGATGTAGCCCGGGATATCGAAGGTGATAGCAACGATGATGATGCCGATGGTGTTTGGAATCATGTGACGCATGATGATTTTAAACGGAGAAACGCCCAGTGCGTTTGCAGCCAAAACGTATTCCTGGCTCTTGAGCTGGAGCATCTGTCCACGAACCAGACGTGCGATACCGCACCAGCCGGTCAGGGTCAGCGCCAGCATCATGGTGCCGATGCTCTTGGAATCGGTAACAACCGAAATCAGGATGACGATAATCAGATACGGGATGCTCAGCAGGACCTCAACGATACGCATCATAATATCGTCTACAATGCCGCCGAAGTAGGAAGCGATACCGCCGTAGATACAGCCGATGACGCTGGCAACCACTGCACCGACAACACCGATCATAATCGAAACACGTCCGCCCTGCCATACGCGAGCAAACAGGTCACGACCCAGCGAGTCGGTACCAAACCAGTGCTCTGCACTTGGTTTCTGGTTGATGGCGGAAGTGTCCATCTGCTCGAAGTTATAGCCGGAGATAGCAGGTCCGATACAAACCATTACAATCAAAAGCAGCAAAACAATCAGTGCTACCAGTGCGATTTTATTTTCTTTGAGTCTTCTCCATGCGTCTGCCCAGTAGCCAATCTTTGGACGGGCAATGATGTCGCCGGAGAAATCATCGGTGCCGATAATTTCAAACTTTTCCGCCGGAATGTCTTCCCATTCCGCTGCAGAATGGATATTCTGTTCTGTAGCCATGGTGTTCCTCCTTATTTAATGCGGATACGCGGGTCAAAGATGGTGTAGGCAATATCAATCAGCAGCTGCGCTACAACAAACAAAGCCGCTGCAAAGATGGTCGTACCGATGATCATGGTGTAGTCACGGTCGTTGATCGAGGAAACATAGTAGAAACCAAGACCCGGGATACCGAACATCTTTTCGATGACGAAGGAGCCGGTGAAGATACCGGAAATCTGTCCGCCCAGGATGGTGATACAAGGCAGGAAGGCATTCTTCAAAACGTGGTCCTTGATGATATGGAAGCGGCTGACACCCTTTGCCTCAGCGGTCAGGATGTAGTCCTGTCCCATGACGTCGAGCATATTTGCCTTGAGGTAACGGGCATAGGTCGCAATACTTCCGAAGCACATTGCGATGATTGGCAGAATCATGTGCTTTGGTTTACCCCATCCGCTGGTCGGCAGGATCTGCCATTTAACCGAGAAGAGGTACTGAAGCATCGCCGCCAGTACGAAGACCGGTATGGTGATACCCAGCATGGCGATAAACATAACCAGATAGTCCGGCCACTTGTTCTTGTTTAGCGCCGCCACAATACCTAAGACAATACCGGTGGTTACACCGAACAGCAGCGCAATACCACCGTTCATACCGGATACCTTGGAGTTGGTCAGCAGGGTATCGGTGATGCTTTTACCCGGATATTTGAGCGATTCACCCAGGTCACCTTTGGTGATCAGGTTTTTCATAAAGATTCCATACTGCTCGGTGAGAGGTTTATCCAAACCGTATTTTGCGTAGTAGTTTGCCTTTGCCTGCTCCGGCAATTTGTTTGCCATCGCACCCAATGGGTCACCAGGAATCGAGTGCATCATGAAGAAGGTTACTGTTGTGATAATCAGCAGAGTAACCAACATATACCCGATTCGTTTCAGGATATATTTTATCATAATTCTCCCCCTTAATTGGAAAAGAAAAGGTGACCTCTCCTGAGATCACCTTTCTGTTCATAACCTCTTTATTTATGAAACACAATACAACAAAGAGTCCTTATTCAGACAAGTGAATTAGTCTGGACGACCGCTAGTATACGCGTATTTCAGACCAGTCGAGGTAAACGACATTGTGTTGCTGTTCTTTACGTATTTGTAACGATATGTGTTAGAAGCTTCGTTTACAACTGGACAAATCGGAGCTTCGTCCATCAGAATGGTTTCAGCCTGTTTGTACAGCTCAATACGTTTTGCCTCGTCCATTTCAACAGCAGCCTGATCCATCAGCTTATCGTATTCTTCGTTTGCCCAGAAGGTTGGGATTGCTGTGGAATCGGATCTCATCAAAGAAAGCATTGCGTATGGGTCGTTGTAGTCGATACTCCATACCATGTAGCCCATCTGATATTCGCCGGCGTTGATTTTGGACTGGAAGCTTCCCCATTCGTTGAAGTCCAGAACTACGTTTACGCCCAGAACTTCTTTAAATTTCTGCTGGTAGTATTCGCCGTAGTTTTTGATCCACTGGTTGGTATCGCCCAGGCTAAAGGTAACTTCCAGAGTGGAAGGATCGGAACCCAGACCCAGCTCTTCCATACCTTTGATCAGGAGCTCTTTTGGATCTTCTTTTCCAACCATTGCTTTCAGAGGAGCCTCTACCTGTTCTCTGTAAATACCCAGTTCGCCGCTGGAAACGCCATCTGGTACCCATGCGTATGCAGGTTCCATGGTGTTGAAGTAGATGGATTTCGATACATCCTCACGGTCGATTGCCAGAGTAAATGCTTTTCTGATATTTTTGTTTGCAAACAGCTCGTCTTTTGTATTGAAGAAGTGATAACGAACAGAAGGAGAAACGTTATGAATGTACTGAACTTCTTCCATTGCACCAAATTTTTCCATCCACTCCGGTGTACCGCATCCGCAGGAGTCGATAGAACCGTTGGTGAAGGAGTTGAAGATGGTGTTCTCATCGTTCATGATTTTGTAGTTGATAGTCTGCAGATTTACGCTGTCTTTATCCCAGTAAGAATCATTCTTAACCAGAACCATTTCAGCGTTGTGCATCCAGGATTCTACTTTAAAAGGACCACAGTAAACCAGGTTGGTAGCTTCTGCGCCGTAGCTTTCGCCGTACTGCTCCACGATGTCCTGACGCTGTGGCTGCATGATTCTGCCATCGGTCAGAGAAAGGAAGTATGGAGTTGGCTGCTCGAGGGTAAATTCAACAGTCTTGTCGTCGATTGCTTTTACACCCAGCTCAGATGGGTCCATCTCGCCTGCCAGAACTGCGTTTGCGTTTTTAACACAGGTCAGCAGGTAGGAGTTTGGAGAACCGGTTTCCGGGGTCAGGGTTCTTACGATGGAGTAAACATAGTCCTGTGCTTTAACAGGCTGACCGTCGCTCCAGGTGTTTTCGCGCAGATGGAAGGTCCATACGGTACCATCTTCATTGGATTCCCAGGATTCAGCGCCTGCGCCCTCACGGATGTTTTTGCCATCTTTTTCAGCCAGTCTGGTCAGTGGCTCCATTACATTGTTCAGAACACCGCCACCGATACTGTCGTTACCGATAACGCCGTCCAAGGTTGTTGGGTCTGCACTCAGGTAGCCGTTGAAGTACTGCTCTGCATCCAGCACGTTGCCGTCGATGGTCTTCTGCTCTGCGCTTGTCTGAGCATTGCTTTCCTCTTTGCTCTCGCCGCCGCAAGCAGCCATAGAAAGCATCATCGCACCTGCCAGCATAACTGCCAGGATTCTTTTGATTTTCATGATTGTTTCTCCTTTCGGGCTTAACAAACTCTCTTTTTGTTTTTTATCTTTACACGCTTTTGCGTGCATAAGCCAAATAAAATTTCCATTCGGAAGATTGTTTCGGGAAAACCGAAACAAAACAGGCATGCCTGTTTTTTAAGAAAAAGTAAATACATCTTCAATCGGGCGGCTTGCCTTCAAGCTGTAATGCTGCACAATCTCTTTGCTGATTTGGCAGATGTCGCCGGTGTGGTAGCACTCCAACAGCCTTTGATGCGATTGGCAGTATTCCTGCCGGTCAAAGCTGCCATCGTTTCTGCCGGCATAGAAGATTGCCAGATTATGGATGTTGGTGCTTTTCCACAGCTCTGCAAGCTTTTTTAATCCTGCTTGCTCGATTACTGCGGCATGGAAGCGATTGTCCTGCTGTGCCAGCTGATAGAAATCGCAGTCTTCCTGTTCCATCTGCTCCACACAGTCCTGCATCTGCTGCAAAGCCTGCTGTACGGATTTGCCCTTTTGCAACAGACGTGCCGCTAAAATTTCCAGCGTCGCCCGCAGCAAACAGATTTCATAAACATCCTGACCGCTCACCTGTGCAACCGAGCATCCGACGTTGCGCTCATACTGCACCAGACCTTCCTGCTCCAGCTGCCGCAGCGCCTCGCGGACCGGTCCCCGGCTGACGCCCAGCTGCTGCGCCATCTCGTTTTCCTTGATGCGCTCTCCCGCTTGAAAGTCTCCGGTCAGAATTCTTTGTCGAATCTCGTCTACCACTTCCTGCCGCAGGGTCTTATAGTTTAACTTCGGCATCCGTTCCCTCCGTGCTGTTGGTAGTATGTATAAAGATTACTGTACGCAGAAGATTGTCTACAATCTTTACGAGAGCTATTGTATCATAGTTGTTTATTGATTGCAACAAATTCGCTAACACTTTGTTCATCTTATTCATTTTTAAGCTGCCATTTATGGATATTTTGCATATAAAACAGCCTCATTTTCCTCTCAAAGTGACCAAAGAGTTATTTTTTATGACAATCTAATTGAAACCGGAGATACAATTCCGCTTTTTTGGAATGGTACTGCATTAAAAATTGACATTGATTTTATATGGAAATTCCTCGGTCGAAATGCCATGGTCCTTGAGATAACCGATGGTTGTTTCCATATAATGATCGATCAATGTTTTGCAGATAACCTGCACGTCGCCGGTCTTTACCGCATCCAGCACCCTGCGGTGAATTTTCTCCTGATTGTGTACTACATATTCGTTTTTGCCCGCGCCGCGATAAAAGACGATGGTGTTGCCGCTGTCCATGCTGCTCCACAGGGTATACAAACGTTTGAGTCCGCACTCTTCAATAATGCAGGCGTGAAACTGGTTATCATTTTCAATCACTTCATCAAACTGCTCAAGCTGTTCGATGGTTGCCATCCGCTGCACAATCTGCTCCATCTTTGCGATAGTCTGCTCAGAAAATTTGCCGTCGCACATCTTGACCGACAAAATCTCTAAATTGGCGCGCAGCAGATACACCTCATAGACGTCCCTTGCACTAAATTCCTTGACAAAACATCCCACATGAGAGGTGTACTCCACCAACCCTTCCTGCTCGATCTGGCGCAGTGCCTCCCGGACCGGACCACGGCTGACACCCAGGTCCTCTGCCATCTCCTGTTCGACAATTCTTTCTCCCGGGCGCAGCTGACCGGTCAACAGCTTCAGTCGTATTGCCTGCGTCACCTGCTCGCGAAGGGTCTGGCGCATAATCTTTGCCATATTTTCTTCCTCCCAACTTTCCTTTCATATAATCATACATGAAAAATACATTCATACGATAACACACCCTTCCCCTCTTTGCAATCCAAATCTGGGGTTTTATGCAATTTTATGGATTTTTTGGCAAATTCCCCTCTCCTTTTTACAAAGAATTCGGCTGCTCCTCCCTCTTTCAAGCAGATGATGCCCATAAAAAATCTGCAAAGGTCTTGACAAGGCGACAGGATGCTGGTATGATTGTATTAATCACTTAATACAATAAGCATTGAAGGGAGGCAGACAGATGACCTGGGTCTTTGACGACAAGCTGCCAATCTATCTTCAGATCATACAGATTCTGAAAGCGGATATTGCGCGAGGCAAATATCAAACGGGAGAAAAGCTGCCTGCGGTGCGCGAACTGGCGCTGACCGCAGGGGTAAATCCCAACACCATGCAAAAGGCTTTGGCAGAACTGGAGCGGGATGGGCTGGTGAAAAGCCAGCGAACCTCCGGTCGCTTTGTCACCGATGATAAGGAAAAGATTATGGAAGTACGACGCACACTGGCTTATGACGAAATTGAGCGGATGGTGGAAACCATTTCGTCGCTGGGCTACCAGAAGGACGATATTCTTCGGCTGCTGGAAAAATATCTGGCAGAGCAAAAGTAGATTTTCTATTCCCTACCACAAGAAAGGAAGGTTTGTATGAGTGAAAACAACGCCATCATGCAGGGCGGTTCGGTCGCAGAAAGCTGTGTTCTTCAAATCAGCGACCTACATAAAAGCTATGGCTCCCATCCGGTTTTGGAAGGAGTCAGCTTCTCGATTCCACGCGGCAAGATTGTGGGACTGCTCGGTCCCAACGGCTGCGGCAAAAGCACCATTATGAAGATGATTTCCGGTCTGCTTCCCGCTGATAACGGAAGCATCCTGATCGACGGACATCTGCCCGGGCTGGTCAGCAAATCCATTGTTTCGTACCTGCCGGAGCGCACCTATCTCAACGATTGGATGAAGGTCAGCGAAGTGCTGCAATTTTTCAGCGATTTTTATGCCGATTTCGATTTGGAACGGGCACAGCAGATGCTGGCAGACCTGCACCTCTCTCCCAACACCCGCCTGAAAACGATGAGTAAAGGCACCAAGGAGAAGGTTCAGCTGATTCTGGTGATGTCCCGCCGCGCACAGCTCTATCTGCTGGACGAACCCATCGGCGGTGTGGACCCGGCTGCCCGCGAGTATATCCTGAACACCATCCTCAAAAACTTTGACGAGTCCTCCTCCATCCTCATCACCACCCACCTGATTCAAGATGTAGAAGCCATCTTCGACCAGGTCCTGTTCCTCAATCAGGGCAAGATTGTGATTGACGGAGAAGTGGACGAAATTCGTCAGCAACACGGCAAATCCATCGACCGACTCTTCAGGGAGGTATTTAAATGTTAGGAAAAATGCTCAAATATGACCTCAAGGCAATGTCTAAAACGATGCTGCCCTTCTTTCTGGTCATCATTGGAATGACCGTCCTCAACAGCTTTTTCATCCATTTTGAATGGATGACCGGCATCATCGCCGGCAGCAGTATCATCTTCGGACTGTTCATCGCATTGGGGGTCACCGCTTTGGTGATGATTATTACCCAATTTTATCACAACGTACTGGGCGACGAGGGATATTTGACCAACACTTTGCCGGTGGGTGTGGATGTCATCCTCTTCTCCAAGCTGCTTTCTGCCATGATTTGGCTGTGCTTGAGCGGAGTAGTCGGCATCATCGTCCTCTTTATTACCCTTGCTACCACTGCCGGTGCTTCCGAATTTTTCTCGGCAACCTTTGATGTCATCCAGGCTTTCTTCCTTGCTTTCAGAGAGTACACCTCCGGCACCCTTTCCGTCCTGCTTCTGGTGGTTTTGGGCATACTGGCTTTCCTGGTTTTTCTTGCCAACGAAATCCTGCATTTCTACTGTGCGATGGCTTGCTCGCAGCTGCCCATCCTTTCAAAAAACCGCATTGTCGGCTCGTTCATCGCTTACTTTGTATTGAATATTCCTTTAACTATCCTGATGGCTGCCATCATGGGCGGGCTTACCTGTGCGGCTAACCTTTCTCCTTGGCTTGAACAGCTGGATGTCTTTCCGCTGGGACTGCTGATGCTGACCACCTTCTTGTTGGTTGGTCTGCTGCTGGACCTTCTGCTTTACCTGCCGACCCGCTATATTTTGAAAAACAAGTTAAATCTCGAATAAATCATCCATAAAGAAAAGCATCCGACCGCATTGGTTGTGTAAAAACAATCTGTGCGGTCGGATGCTTTTCTGCGCTATTTCCCAAGAAATGCAGATTTTCCCAAAGTTCCGTTCCGCTTTCACCTTGTTTTCACCTGCCAACGAGTAAAATCACTATGATTTTTTCTGATTATTGTCTATTTTTTATATTATCATCCAGTATTTTTAGAAACAAGGCACAAAGGACAAATTTCCCCTTGCATGTTTTGTTTGTCGGAGTATAATGGGGGAACGAGAAAAAAGGAACGCAAAGGAGGCTTTTTCATGTCCTATCACTATCTTGTTGACATCGCTCTCATCCTCGTTTCCACCAAAGTTCTTGGTATCCTGACCAAACGATTACAGATGCCGCAGGTGGTCGGCGCTCTGCTGGCAGGCTTGATTATGGGACCTGCCTGTCTGAATATCATCCACAGCACCGAATTTTTAAGTCAGGTCTCCGAGCTGGGTGTCATCGTCATGATGTTCACCGCCGGATTGGGAACCAGCCTGGACGACCTCAAGCAAACCGGTAAAACAGGATTTATGGTCGCTTTGTGCGGCGTACTGATTCCTTTGCTGGGCGGTGCTGTACTGGCTGCCTTCTTCAACGACAGCGGTTCTGCCAATGCACTGATGCAAAATATCTTTATCGGAGTGGTATTGACTGCCACCTCCGTTTCCATCACTGTTGAAACCCTTAAGGAGATGGGCAAGCTATCGACTGTCGTGGGCAACACCATTCTGGCTGCCGCTTTGATCGACGATGTGCTGGGTCTGATTGCCTTAACCATCGTCACCAGCATCGGCGGTTCTGCCGATTCCAACCTGCTGGTTGTTCTGATTAAGATTGCTGCTTTCTTCCTCTTTGTCATCGTCGTCGGCATGCTGGTCAAAAAAGGTATGGACTGGTATATCAAAAATGTACATTCCACCGACCTGCAACGTTATCCCATCTTTGCCTTTGTTCTCTGCCTGTTTCTGGCATTCTGTGCAGAAGAGCTGTTCGGCGTTGCGGACATCACCGGTGCATTTGCTGCGGGTCTAATCATCTCCACCACCTCGAAAGCCAAGTATATCGAGGTCAAATTTGCTCCCCTTTCCTACCTGCTGCTGACGCCAATCTTCTTTGCCAGCATCGGTTTGGAGGTAGACCTGCCCAAAATGGACGGCAGGCTCATTCTCTTCTCGGTTCTGCTGGTCATTGTCGCTGTGCTGACCAAGGTTCTGGGATGCGGACTGGGTGCCAAACTGTGCGGCTTGAAAAACCATCAATGTGAACAGATCGGTGTCGGCATGGTCTGCCGTGGTGAGGTCGCTTTGATTGTTGCCAACAAGGGCACTGCACTGGGACTGATGCCGGAGGTCTTCTTCGCTCCGGTCATCATCATGGTGGTCGCCAGCACCATCCTGACCCCTCTGCTGCTCAAATATGCCTACCGCGAAAGCAACGCATACGAGGATATGCAGGAAAGCCCGCTGCTCGACCATTATCAGGAAACCGAACAGTTGGATTGGGTTGCCGACAGTCTGATTCGTGCCAACGACCATATCATGAAAAAAAATCGCGGCAAATCCAAAAAATAAAAGATTGCAATACAAAAGAGGAGCGCCCTGTAGGGCGCTCCTCTTTTGTTTCTCGGTCATTTGCAAATTCCTTCCTTATTATATATAGGATAACTTCTTCTCCTCTTGTATCTTGGTTAAGCTGACGTGATAGAAGGCTGATTTTCCCCTTTTTTCCAAGCCTTTCTGCATCATTTCTTCACAGAATGTCTATAATTTTGCGCTGTTCTTATTTAAAAAATTTCGTTAAACTAATAAACGACCCGGCAAATGAAGGTGAAATCTGCCAAAAACACCCTCTTTTCGGTATCAATCCTGTAACAAACCTTGAATCTGCACACAGAAAAGCTTATAATAAGTAAGTATGTTATAAAATTGCAAGTTGTCAGTTAAAAATAACGAATTCCCTTCACGGAAGGGAATTGTATCTTGATCTTGATTTTGGAAGAAAGGAGCGAACTGCTGGTGTCCAATGCCAAAAAAAGCAAAAAAGAAAAAACACCCGCTGCCACTCCTGCTGAAAGCTTGTCCTCTTTGGGGCATTTTGTATATGCTGTCTGCTACCTGGTCGGTGCAAGGATCATCCGATTTTTCCGACGTTCCAAGCGACGGCTGAAAAAGGGCGCACTGCACCTGAAGTGGAAGCTGCGCAGGCTTTACTTTGATTTCAAAGACCAGCAGGTCCTCGATAACCTGAACAAACAACATCACCACCGCCAGAACAAGGATGCCCTTCGTCAGGTGCAGCAGTCACTGCAACAGTGGAAGCAGCACCGCGAGCAATCCTCCAAGCTGCTGTTCGGTGAGTTTTTTTGCGCATTCCGACCGATTCTCCCGCTGCTTGCCGGTACCGTCAACTACCTGCTGCCGGTCGGCAGTATGGTCATTCTGATTTCCACTGTACTGCACTTTAGCACCATGACCTACGGCTTGCAGGTCCAGTACAACGGCGAGCACATCGGTTATATCTTGTCGGAGTCCGCCTTTGTGGAAGCCGAAGCCAAGGTGCGGGAACGTATTGTCAACGAAGCTTATCTGCCTCCTGAGGACAGCGTGCCTATTTATTCGCTTGCCATCGTGGAGGATGACCAGATTTCAGAAGAAAGCGTCTTAATCAACAACATCATCCGCGCTTCCGGCAATGAAATTGAAGAAGCTGCCGGTCTTTATGTCGACGGGGAGTTTATCGGGGCGGTGTCCGACGGCGACGAACTGCTGAAAAGCCTGCGCGCCCGCAAAAACGGAACCTATTCCCCTGATATGCCGACCGGCGAACCGGTTGAGGAGCAACCGCAGGAAGAGACCGAATCCCAAGAGCAACCGCAGGAGCAGACTCCTTCCAACCCCGAGCCGGAAAACGAACAGCCTGCCACCGAGCAGCTTGTTCCCGAGCGCACCCATACGGTTCGGGAAGGTGACTCGCTGTGGGATATTGCCCTTGAATATGATGTTACCGTTGACCAGCTGCTCCAGCTCAACCCAGAGGTCAGCAAGAGTATGCTGGTGGGTCAGACGCTGATTATCTCACAGGCATCTGACTCCTCCGACTCACAGGAATCGTCTTCCTCTCCGGCGGAAGATGCCCCGGCAGAAGAAGCTCCCTCTGAAGAGGAATCCTCCTCATCGCGCACCCACACTGTGCAGGACGGCGATTCGCTGTGGGATATTGCTACCCAATACGATGTCAGCGTCGAACAGCTGCAACAGCTCAACCCGGAAGTCAGCAAGAGTATGCTGGTTGGTGAAACACTGATGATTCCACCGGCAGATTCCTCCGATGCGGCGGACAAACAGACGACCTCCGATTCCGTTTCAGCCGAAGCGGAAAAATCGAGCGAAACGTCTACCGCAAGCACCGAACAGCCAGAACAGATACAAACCGAAAAGGCTGCCGAGGAACCACTTTCTGCCAACAATGAAATCATCAGCTTTGTCCAGTCTATCCGCGTGGAAAGAGGTCTTTATCCTGTTTCCTCGGTGGAAAGCCTGCAAAGCATCAACGTCAAGCTCGACAGCGTGGTGGAGGGTGAACAGACCTACACCATCCAGCAGGGAGATTCTCCGTCGCTGGTTGCAGACAAGGTCGGCATCCCAACCCAGACACTGATCAACCTCAATCCCGAGGTCACCCAGTCGATGCTGGTGGGCGATGTATTGGTCATCTCCCATGAGCAGCCCTTCCTTCAGACCAAGACGGTCAAAACGGTCACCGAAGAGAAGGAAATCGCCTTTACAACCGAAACCGAACTGGACCACAACAAAGCTTCCGGCTATGAAAAGGTGGTGCAGGAGGGTAAAAACGGACTGGAGGAAATCGTCAGCGAGGTCACCTACATCGACGGCTATGAAACCGAGCGAACGGTCATCTCCAAAACGACCCTGCAAGAACCGGTTACTGCCAAGATTGTGGTCGGCTCTCTGACCAGCAGCCAGTACAACTTCTCAGGCTCCGGCGCCGCTTCTACTGAAAGCAACGTCGGCGGCTACATCTGGCCGGTCAACGGCGGCTACATCTCCTGCCCGATCTGGGGATACAGCGGACACACCGGCACCGACATCGCGGCGCCAGCCGGAACCACCATCTGGGCTTCCAAAGGCGGAACCGTCGCTTATGCGGGCTGGTCCAACGGTTACGGATATAATGTCCTGATCAATCATGGGGATGGAACCAAGACCCGATATGCGCATTGCAGCAGCCTTGCTGTTTACACCGGTCAGCAGGTATCGCAGGGACAGGTCGTCGGTTATGTCGGACAAACCGGATGGGCTTCTGGAAACCACTGTCACTTTGAAATCATCAGCAACGGTACCTTCCTGGATGCCAGAAACTACATCGGATACAGTCGTTAAAAAAATCCCGAGGCGGTCGTCATGACTGCTTCGGGATTTTTGCATATCCTGTTCTTTTGCGGGCAAGCTGAAAAGAAGAAGGAGGAAGGTCCTGTGCATCTTTTCAAGTCCCGTCCGCACCGCATCCCACAATGGAGGTTGTTCTGGCAGAGCTTTTGGAGCAGTCTGATCCTCATCCTGTTCCTCTGCGCCTTTTTATACATCGCCTGCTCACAAAACAGCGGCATACAAGAACCCATCCTGTCGGTACAGCTGCCCTATTCCCAGCAGAAAATGACAAAGCGCCCGACCAATCGGTCAGACGCCCTGTCACTGAGTTTCTTTGGATGGAAATGGGAGTTATCAATCGAAACGATGCAGCAGCTTTCCGACCAGCTTTCCCGCTGGTACCGGCAGTACGGCGTTTTGATTCCTGCGCGTTACCGCGCGGCTGCTTCTGCTGCTGTCATCCTATGGGAGGAGCTGTCCAAAATTTCCCGGGAAATTTTTACAACTCCTTTTTGCTGACAATCTTGACCGAGAGGTGAATCGACAGCAGCAGACCCAAAACCAGAAGCAGGAACAATCCGGCAATACCCAACAGCACCATCTTGTAGAAGGATGCGGTTGCCACCACGCTGACCTGACGGTTGAGGATAAAGACCCCTGCCACAAACAGTCCGGACGACACGCCCAGGACCAGCATAAAAATCAGCCGTCCCTTTTGGACGCCCCACTTGTACGCCACCGGAATCATCACCGCGGCAAAATAGACATTCAGCACCACCGTCATCAATAAAACGCTCAGGATTTCCTGCATCGGCGTATTCAGCACCAGCAAGTAGACCAACGAAATCACTGCGGTGGCAGATGCCATGATGCCAAAGGTCGCATAGCGCGACAGCACCACCTGCTTTGTGCTGACCGGCAGCACCCGCAGATATTTTTCCCAATGGTAAAACTCATCGTAGGAAAACAGGTTGAGGATATAGCTGGCGCCCATGATGCAGAGCATTATCGCACCGGTGGCAGGCTGTCCTCCCACTGCCCAGGCAACCATAAAGACCAGAAAAATCCCTGCAAGCGTCTTGAGCATCCGCCTGATGGACAAAAGATCGTTTAAAATAAGTCCCTTCATATTATAAGACCTTCCTTTCCCAACTGCTCTGCATCCGGTTACTGTTTGTTGCGGCAGAGCATCAGCATCATCTCGTCCAGGGTCAGCGAATCCAGAAGGATGTCGGGATACCGGCGGGCAAACTGCTCGCGGTCGTTGACCAGCGCCTGACTGCCATACGGGGTATCCTGCATGACCTCCACCAATCTGCTGTCCAGCGCATGGAGGGTCTGGCGATCCGCCTTTGCAATCGCATAGCCGTACAACAGCTCATCCTTGTTTTTGCTCATCAGCAGCCTGCCTTGGTGGATGAAGGTGATGTAATCGGCAATCCGCTCCAAATCGCTTGTGATGTGCGAGGACACCAGGATCGAGCGTTTGCCGTCGGAGATAAATTCCAGAAAGATGTCCAGCATCTCGGCGCGGACCACCGGGTCTAACCCACTGGTCGGCTCGTCCAAAATCAGCAGCTGTGCGCCGTGGCTGAGTGCAATCGCCAGCGAGAGCTTCATCTTCATTCCGCGGGAGAAATCCTTGATTTCCTTTTTATCAGGAAGAGAAAAGCGCTGAAGGTATTGATTGTATGCACCTTCATCCCACTGGGAGTATATTTTCTTCATCACCCTGCCCAGGTGGGAGGTGTAGAGTGTCTGGTTAAAGGGCATTTCATCGAACACCACTCCGATGGATTCCCTGTCCTGTGGCGTGACTCCCCGGTGTCCAAAGACAGAGATTTGCCCGCTGTCCGGCTGTGCCATTCCCAGAATCATACGCATGGTGGTGGATTTACCTGCGCCGTTTTCTCCAATCAAGCCCATGATGGCACCTTCCGGCAGCTGGAAGCTGATGTCCCGCAGCGAAAACTGCGGATATTCCTTACACAAATTTTGCACCTGCAATACCATAAACCGATTCTCCTTTCCGGTTTCTATCCTTCTTCATACAACAGGCTGAGCATCTGCTGCATCTCCTCCAGGGTGATGGAAGCTGCCTGCGCCTGCTCGACCGCCTGCTCAAGCGTTTGCTCGACCCGTTTGCGCTGTTCTTCCCGCATCAGCTCCAGATTGCGCGGCGCCACAAAGCACCCCTTTCCTGCTACGGTCACCACAAAGCCGTCCCGCTCCAAATCCTCATAGGCACGTTTTGTGGTGATAACGCTGATGCGCAAATCCTTTGCCAGCGCCCGCATGGAGGGCAGCGCTTCGCCCTCCTGCAATTCGCCGCTGAGGATGCTGTTTTTGATCTGTGCGGTGATCTGTTCATAGATCGGCTTGCCGCTGGAGTTGCTGATAATCAGATTCAAATGATCACCCATCCTTCTTTTCCGTATATACTGTATATATCGTATATATACAGTATCACAGTTATTTCTGCTTGTCAATGGCTTTGCAAAATTTTGTAGAAAAATTCATCATCTGATGCTATACTGAAAACAAGCAAAAATTTACAACTATCAAACAGGGAGGAACCTTATGAAAAAACTGTTTTCGGATAAAATCTATCTCATCCTGCAAATTGCTTCGGTTGCCGTCGGCGGTATCTATCTGTTTTGCACCCGCAGCTACCAGCAGACACCCGTCTGGGTCAGCTGGCTTCTCTCGATGGCTTTGTTTGTCAGCGTCATCCTGTACAGCGCCGTCAAAAAAAGATGGGTGGTCACCGCTGTCAATCTGGCTGCCGGCATCCTGCTGTTTTTGAGCTTGATGATTTTACCGTACAGCATCTAGAAAAGCAGAACCATGATAAAAGCATGGTCTCCAAAGCTTCACAACGACAAAACAGCGCAGCGAAAGCAGTTTGCTTTCGCTGCGCTGTTTTATTTTACACCCACTATCGGTCCAAAATCATCTGTCCGTAGTTTAGCATTTCAAATCCCAGCTGCTCATACAGCTTTTTTGCCTTTGGATTGTATGGGCAGACCTCCAGACGAAAACGTTTCGCCTGCGGGTACTCGGCAAACAGCCACTGAAAATACTGATGACCATAGCCTTTGCCGCGGGACTGCGGGGTGAAATACAGCTCCTCCGCCTGTACTACCAATCCGCCTGCTTCACAGCTCCAGTAGAAAGCAAGCAAGGCATAACCCACCGGCTTTTCCTGCTCACAGAGTGTCAGCCCGCGCATCAAAGGGCTTCCCTTCACCCCAATGTTGAAAGTGTCCTCCAGCTTTTGTTCCTCCAACTCAAACAGGCTGGCATCGCTGCTGTAAAAATCCCTTGCCATTTCTAAATAAGCCTGACGGTCTTCCTCTTTAAAATCACGAATCTGCAACATCGTTCTTCCTCCTTTACTTGATTATTCTAGTAAAATTTCCTACTTTTCGTCAACTCCAATAAAATTCACCCCAACTTCTTTACATCGACTCGCTTTTTCACTATAATGTAATAAATCGTTTTGTAAATTGTGTAATAAAAGATAGGACTACCGGAAAAGGATGTGTACCGCATGAAACTGCAAACATTATTTGAGGAAAAAAAGGTCGTTTTTTCCCTGGAAATCTTCCCGCCCAAAAAGACCAGCTCGATTCAGACCATCTATGACACGCTGGATGCGCTGCGCGACATTGAGCCTGATTTTATCAGCGTAACCTACGGCGCAGGAGGAAATCCAGCCGACCGCTCCACTGTACAGATTGCCTCCGACATCAAGCACCGCTACCATATCGAGCCGTTGGCTCATTTAAGCTGTGTCAATTCCACCAAAGAACATATCGGCAGGGTACTGGATGATCTGCGGGAAAATGACATCGAAAATATCCTGGCGCTGCGCGGCGACCTCAATCCAAACGTACCGCCGCAGACCGATTACCGCTATGCCAGCGACCTGATTGATGATATTAAGCAATACGGCGGTTTTGACATCGCTGCCGCCTGCTATCCCGAGGTCCACCCGGAGGCTGCGGATTTGGAGGAGGACCTGCTGCACCTGAAGGAAAAGGTGGCTGCCGGTGCTACCCACCTGATCTCTCAGCTGTTTTTTGACAACAACGACTACTACAACTTTCTGTATCGGGTGCGGCAGGCGGGCATCACCGTTCCCATCGAAGCGGGCATCATGCCGGTAACCAACCGCAAGCAGATTGAACGGATGGTTTCGTTGTGTGGAGCCAGCCTTCCTAAAAAATTTGTCCGCATCATGCACCGCTATGGAGATGACCCCGCTGCCATGCAGGATGCCGGCATCGCATACGCCGTCGAGCAGATTGTAGACCTGATTTCCAACGGAGTACAGGGCATCCATCTGTACACCATGAACAATCCGCTCATTGCACACCGCATCAATCAGGCGGTTGCCAGCCTGATTCGCTGCTCCAACCGATAAAGGAGGTCTGTGGATGCTCTGCCTTTTGCATCACATCCCAACCGAAGAAACCATCCGCTATGCGCTCGGCTGTGCTGTACCAAAACCGGTCGACCCACAGTGGCTGTCCAAGGCACAAACAGCACAGCAGCAGGTTCTGCAAAGCAGTCAGCCTCGCTTTTGCTGGAGAGTCTTTCCCAGCGCGCCTTTACTGGAGCAGCTGCTGACCGGTCAGGACATCCGCAGCCATCTGTCCGGCTGCACCGATTGTATCCTGCTGGCTGCCACCCTGGGCGCGCAGGTGGATGCCCTGATTCGCCGTGCGCAGGTCCGCGATATGGAGCAGGCACTCTGGCTGGATGCCGCCGCCTCGGCAGCCATTGAGGAGGTCTGCGATACAGCGCAGCGGCAGATCGCCGAACAGCTCGGACAAAGCCTGACCCACCGCTTCAGCTGCGGATATGGGGACCTTCCCCTTTCCATCCAGCCGCAGCTGTGTACGCTGCTGGACAGTGCAAAAAGCATCGGTCTTTCGGTCAGCCATTCCTCTATGCTGACACCGGTCAAATCGGTGACTGCCATCCTGGGCATCCTGCCCGCAGGTACTGTCGCTTCGGCGCCAAAGCCCTGCACCATCTGTCATTTAAAAGAAAATTGTGTTTTAAGAAGAAAGGGTGTTTTTTGTGGAAAATCGACTGATTGATTCGCTGCGCCGCGCCGACCGCTTTTGGCTGCTAGACGGAGCGATGGGGACCCAGCTGCAAAAAAAGCTGGTCGCTGCCGGTCGCAGCATTTTAGGCTTAATCCCCGAGCTGTGCTGCATCACCGAACCGGAGCTGGTCACCCAGGTCCATCGGGAATATCTGGAAGCCGGAGCGGACATCCTGTACACCAACACCTTCGGCGCCAACCGCAAAAAGCTGACTGGCAGCGGATATACACCGCAGCAGATCATTCCTGCTGCTGTCGGCTGTGCCAAACAGGCGGCAACGGGGAAGGACACGCTGGTTGCTTTGGACATCGGTCCCATCGGCGAGCTGATGGAGCCGACCGGCACCCTTTCCTTCCAGCAGGCTTATGACCTCTTTGCCGAACAGGTCAATGCCGGTGTACAGGCAGGCGTAGACCTGATTGTCATTGAAACGATGACCGACCTCTATGAGGTCAAGGCTGCCATCCTTGCCGCTAAGGAATGCTGCGAACAGCTTGGCAAAGCGCTTCCTGTGCTGGTATCGATGACCTTTGAAGCAAACGGACGGACCTTCACCGGCTGCTGCGTTCCTTCGATGGCTGCGGTCATCGAGGGACTGGGCGCAGATGCTATCGGCTTTAACTGCTCGCTGGGTCCGGTGGAACTGCTCCCCTTCGCCAGACAGCTGCGGGAGCACACCTCTCTGCCCATCTTTATCAAGCCAAATGCCGGTCTGCCCGACCCGTTGACCGGCAGCTATTCCATTGACGCTGCAAAATTTGCCGATTGTATGCAGGAATACCTTGCGTTGGGGATTCACCTGTTCGGCGGCTGCTGCGGAACCGACCCTTCCTTCATCCGTGCGATGCGGCAGATGCTGGACCAAAAGTGTCCACAGGATTTTCCAAATCCTGCCGTTTCCAGGCAAGCCTGTGTCTGCACACCCACCTGTTTTGTTCCCATCGACCGGGTACGAATCATCGGGGAACGCATCAATCCCACCGGCAAAAAGCGTCTAAAGCAGGCAATCCTGGAGCAGGATTTTGACTACATCCTCAGCCAGGGACTCTCGCAGCTGGAGGCAGGCGCACAAATCCTGGATGTCAACATGGGAATGCCCGAGGTCGATGAGAGCCGGATGCTGCCGCTGGTTATTCAAAAGCTGCAAGGCGTGCTGGATGCTCCGCTGCAAATCGACTCCTCCAATGTCAAAGCCATCGAGCAGGCGCTGCGTCTCTACAACGGAAAACCCATCGTCAACTCGGTCAACGGGGAGGAAGGCTCGATGAACGCCATCCTGCCGCTGGTCAAAAAATATGGTGCGGCAGTCGTTGCGCTGACCCTGGACGACAAGGGAATCCCGCTGCTGGCAGAGGAACGGTTTGCCATCGCAGAGCGAATCGTTGCACACGCCGAGCAGTACGGCATCCCGCGCGAGGACATCTATGTGGACTGCCTGACCCTGACTGCCTCGGTGCAGCAAAAAGAGGTCGTAGAAACACTGAAGGCAATGCGCATGGTCAAAGAGCAGCTGGGTTGCCGCACCCTGTTGGGCGTTTCCAACATCTCCTTCGGTCTGCCCAACCGCGAACTGCTCAACCACAGCTTTTTGCTGATGGCGCTGGAAGCCGGACTGGATCTGCCCATCATCAATCCAAATGTTCCTTCCATGCTGGATGCTATCCGCGCCTTTGAAGTGCTGTATGCAAAGGATGAACACGCTGCCCGTTACATCGAAAATTTTAGCCGTCCCGAGGAGATAGCACGCATCTCGGCAAAACCAACCGTTCCCACAACCTCTGCTGTCCAGACAAGCGGCAGCGACTGTGACCCGCTGACCGCTGCCATCCAAAAGGGTCTGGGTGAATCGGTGCGACGCGAGGTCTGCCTGCTACTGGAAGGCTGCGAGGCGGAAACCATCATCAACGAGCGGCTGATTCCTGCTCTGGATTTGGTGGGACAGGAGTTTGAAAGCGGGAAAATCTTTCTGCCGCAGATGATTCAATCCGCACAGGCGGCACAGGCAGGCTTTGAAGAAATCAAACGTTTCCTGTCTGCCCACCCGCAGCAGGACAGCTCCCATCAACCGCTCGATTCCAAAGGCATCGTTCTTGCCACTGTGCATGGAGATGTCCACGACATCGGCAAAAACATCGTCAAGGTCATCCTGGAAAACTACGGGTTCCCGGTCATTGACCTGGGCAGAGATGTACCTGCCGAGCGGGTCGTACAGGCAGTGCGGGAACACGGCATCCGGCTGGTCGGACTGAGTGCGCTGATGACCACCACCTTAAAAAGCATGGAGGAAACCATCGCCCTGCTGCACCAACAGCAACCCGACTGCAAAATCATGGTGGGCGGCGCGGTGCTGACCGAGGAGTATGCCAAAAAGATTGGCGCCGATTTCTACGCCAAAGATGCAAAAGCCTCCGCCGACATTGCACGCTCAGTCCTGCTGTAAGGTAAAAAATGCAGGAATCGGGAAGGATTTCCTGCATTTTTCCTCCTTTTATGAGGGATTGGGAAATCCTTTCCTGTAAAAGTTTGTGAAAAATTACACAAATTCTTTCCCCCTCCCCCCTTCCTGCACCACAAAAGGGAAAACCTTTGTAAAAATGGGGTAAATCATCCACCCGCGCCCTTGCAAAAGCGCAGCGAATAGATTACAATAGACTTAAATCGTACAGATTGAATCCTCCGCTTTTTTAGCGGAAAAATGTTTTGTTTACCGCAACCATTTTTATAAACGGGTTGGAATCTCCAACCGATGAAAGGCAGGTTATCTGTGATGAATTCTCTGAACAAAAAGACAATCGAAGATATTGATGTATCCGGCAAACGTGTGCTGGTGCGCTGCGACTTTAACGTTCCGCTCAAGGACGGCGTGATTACCAACGACAAGCGCATCGTGGCTGCTCTACCAACCATCCAGTACCTGATCGACCATCAGGCAAAGGTCATCCTCTGCTCCCACCTGGGCAGACCGAAGGGTGAATACAAGGAAGAATTCTCTCTGGCTCCGGTCGCTGCCAGACTGAGCGAGCTGCTCGGTCAGCCGGTCGAGCTGGCGCAGGACAAGGAAGTGGTCGGCGAAAATGCAAAGGCACTGTCCTTCGCAATGCATCCGGGCGATGTCATCCTGCTGGAAAATGTCCGCTTCAGAAAAGAAGAAACCAAAAACGAAGAGTCCTTCTCGAAGGAGCTTGCCGGTCTGGCTGACATCTATGTCAACGATGCATTTGGTACCGCACACCGCGCACACTGCTCCACCACCGGCGTTGCTTCCTTCCTGCCAGCTGTCTGCGGTTATCTGATTCAGAAGGAAATCTCGGTCATGGGTCAGGCGCTCAACAATCCAAAGCGTCCGCTGGTTGCCATCTTGGGCGGCGCAAAGGTTTCGGATAAAATCGGTGTCATCAACAACCTGCTGGAGAAGGTGGACACCCTTATCGTCGGCGGCGGTATGGCATACACCTTCTTTAAAGCACAGGGCTACGGCGTAGGTGCTTCTCTGTGCGAGGACGACAAGGTAGAGCTGGCAAAAGAGATGCTCAGCAAAGCACAGCAGAAAGGCGTTCGCTTCCTGCTGCCGGTCGACAACAAGCTCGGCGACAAATTTGCTGAGGATTGCGCAACCCAGTTTGCTGATTCGGACAGCATCCCGGAAGGCTGGATGGGCATGGACATCGGTCCAAAGACCATCGAGCTGTTCTGCTCGGCTGTTCAGGATGCAGGCACCGTTATCTGGAACGGACCAATGGGTGTGTTTGAATTCCCTGCCTTTGCACAGGGTACTCTGGAGGTAGCAAAAGCCATCGCTGCTTCCAACGCAATCTCGATCATCGGCGGCGGCGACAGCGTTGCAGCGGTAACCAAGCTGGGCTTTGCCGACAAAATGACCCACATCTCCACCGGTGGCGGCGCTTCCCTGGAATTTTTGGAAGGTCTGGAGCTGCCGGGCATCGCTGCTCTCAACGACAAATAATCGCACCTTTACAGCAACAGATGCAGGAGAAATGTTCCTGCATCTGTTTTTTGGCTGGATGTTAAATTCCCCTGAAAGGAACTGAGCTTCATGTATTACCACGATCCCTTTACCGTTGTTGCCTCCTTTCTACCGCCGGCTATTCTGGTTTGCCTTGTGGTGCAGCTGGTGCTGTACCTGCTCGGCTCTGCCGGACTATATGCCATGGCAAACAATACCGGCATGAAAAACCCCTGGACCGCTTGGATTCCGATTGCGCGCGACCACCTGTTAGGCTCGCTGGCGGACCGGTACAACTGTTCCTGCCGCCAGAAAAAATCCATGCTCAACGTCTGGCTTACCGTTTTAAGCGCAATCTCTCTGCCGCTGTCGGTGCTGTCGGTAGTGCTCACTTTGATTTTGCTGCCGCTTTTCTTTAACCTTGCTTCACCGCTGGCTGCCATGGTTCTTTCCCTGTTTTCACTGCTGCTTTCGGTGGTCGGTATTGCCTACAAGGTATTCTACCTGTTTTCCTTCTACTACCTGATGATGGACTATGAGCCATCCCGCGCGGTACTGTACACCATCCTTGCCTTTTTTAATCTGGGATTTATCCCGCTGCTGCTGTGCAGACACAATGTTCCGGTCGGAGTAGCCGGACGCTGCGAGCCGCTCCAGCCCAAATATAACATCCATTAAGCCAACAGAAACCATCCAACAAACCCAAGACCACTGTATGAAAGGACGTTTTTGAATATGAACAAAGCACTTCGTAAAGCCATTGTTGCCGGAAACTGGAAGATGAACAACGACCGCAAAGCTGCCAGGGAGCTGATTGGCGAGCTGACCCCGATGGTCAAAGACGCTGCCTGCGAGGTCGTTCTGTGCGTACCATACACCAACCTGGAAACTGCTCTTTCGCTGTGCGAAGGAACCAACCTGCACATTGGTGCAGAAAACTGTCACTGGGCAAAATCCGGCGCCTTCACCGGCGAGATCTCTGCACAGATGCTGGCAGAGATGGGCGTAGAATATGTCATCATCGGTCACTCGGAGCGCAGACAGTACTTTGGTGAAACCGATCAGACGGTCAACGCAAGAATCCGCGCTGCTTTGGATGCTGGACTGAAGGTCATCCTCTGCGTCGGCGAAGTGCTCGAGCAGCGTGAGCTGGGTGTCACCGAAGAGGTCGTAAGCATGCAGACCAAGATTGCACTCGGCGGCGTCAGCGAGCAGGAGCTTGCCAACATCGTCATCGCTTACGAGCCGGTTTGGGCAATCGGTACCGGCAAAACTGCAACCGCTGAACAGGCACAGGAGGTCTGCGCCATCATCCGCGGTGTGGTTGCCAAGCTGTACAACAAAGCGGCTGCCGATGCACTGACCATCCAGTATGGCGGTTCGATGAAGCCTGCCAACGCAAAAGAACTGCTGGGCAAAGAGGACGTAGACGGCGGACTCATCGGCGGAGCTGCTCTGGTTGCAAGGGATTTTGCTGCCATCATCGACGCTGCCCGCTAACCTTTTCTTTCCTAAAAGAAAAGGTTAGACCAAAAGAAAAGAATTCGCTTCGCGGTGCCCTTGCGACAGTAGGCAATTTTGCCGCCACCATTGATGCACCTCACTAATTCTTCCTTTCCTAAAAGAAAGGTTAAACCAAAAGAAAAGTGCTCGCTTCGTGCCATCTTTCGGCAGCAAGCAAACGTTTTCGTCCACCTTTTTCAAAAGGTGG
>FR880124.1 GCA_000435195.1 Clostridium sp. CAG:169
ATGTTCTGGTTTTATCTCTGTCTTGGGATGGTGATTCTGGCAGCGCTGCTGTTGACTGCCGGTGTGTGCATTTGGGTCTATCAGGATGCAAAGGAGCGCGGAGAACGCGCCTGGCTGTGGGTGCTGATTATCTTGATTTCATCGCCGTTGCTGGGTGGTCTGGTCTATCTGATTGCCCGCAGGGAGGAGCGACGACCCTGCCGCTTTTGCGGGTGGATGCTGGAAAGGGATTCCCACTATTGCAGCCACTGTGGCAAGCAGTTCCCCTTCTGTGAGCCGGGCAGCGGATATAAGGAGGACCTGATGCTCGAGCACCCAAAGCAGAAAAAGCGCAACCGCCGCTACCTTGCGTTGACTGCTGCCAGTGCCGTGATGATGGTGCTGTCTTTGGTGGGGATGATTTTCTTTGCCGTCCATTCGTCGGGCTGGGAGCCGGAGTGGAACAGCGGCTGGGTGATGATGAATCTGGAAAGCAACAGCGGCGGCAGTTGGTCCTTCCGGTACAGTCGGGCAAGTGAAAATTATTACACCTCTTCCCGATTTACACTGGAGGACCCGCAGCGGCAGCAGCTGGCGGTCGACCTTCAGTTTGAGCAGGGGGAATGGATGCGGATGCAGATTACCCAGCAGACCCGGGACGGAAGGACGCTGGAGCGGGAGAGCAGGGTGACTTCGGACGAAAATACCCAGTATTTTTCCTTGGAAGGTTTTGAAGAGGGGACCATCAAGGTGCGGTTTTATAACAATGGAGTCAGCGGGGTAAAAGCGCAGGTGCAGGTGGCTTGACAAATGCCCGTCGGTCTGTTATACCAGAGGTAAAAGCCGTACCTCGTCTGTAAGGCGAGCAAGCGGGCAAGGAAAGGGGAGCAAATCAGGTGGAAATCATCAAACCGGAGGAGTACGCGGTATCCGAGTGGGCAGGAGGAAAGACCACCCAGCTGTACATTTATCCGCAGGGGAACGAGTATGCCAAACGAAACTTTTTGCTGCGCATCAGCAGCGCAACGGTGGAGTGCGAGCGTTCGGAGTTTACCAGCCTGCCGCAGGTGGAGCGAATCATCCTGCCGCTGAGCGGTTCACTGCATCTGTTCTATGAGGGACACGGGGAAAAGAAGCTGGAGCCGTTTGAACAGGACCGCTTTGACGGCGGCTGGAAAACGGTGAGTGTCGGCAGAGCGACCGATTTTAATGTCATGCTGCGGGAAGGGACACAGGCACAGGTCCGGCTGCTGGATGTAAACCCAAACGAACAGGCATCGGTTGAGGTGGCTGCAAACGGTTTGACCGCGGTATTCGCCGCGCAGGGAACGGCAGTGGTCGATGGAAAAGCGTTGCCGGAGCGCGGACTGGCGGTCGCAAAGGAAGAAGGAAGCTTCCTTCTGACCGGCGGCAGCGTAGGATGCAGATTGCTGTGCGTAGAGGTTCAATTTTAACGAGAAAAAAGAGGGCAGGAATGTCCTCTTTTTTTATTGACAAATGATACTATACTATATATAATATACTATAACATGAAAAATAAGGAGAGGTGAAGATGGCATTTCAGTTGGGTTCAGCGCTGCTGGATGCCTGCGTGCTGGCAATCGTGATGCGGGAGGACACCTATGGGTACAAACTGACACAGGAGGTCAAACAGATTATGAATGTGTCGGAATCGACCCTCTATCCGGTTTTGCGCCGCTTGCAGAAGGACGGGTATCTGACGACCTATGACCGACCGTATCAGGGACGAAATCGGCGGTATTATTCGGTGACCCCCAGCGGGAGGGAGCAGTTCTGGCAGTTTTACGATCAATGGAGACAGCTGAGGGATAAAATTGACGGCATTATGGACGGAGGGATCAATGGATGACCAAAGAGGAGTACATCAGAGAGCTGAGAGCGCGCATTTCCCATCTACCGAAGGAGGAGCAGGAGTCGGCGCTGCGGTATTATATGGAATATCTGGAGGATGCCGGTGATCGCCCGATGGAGCAGATCATCGAGGAGCTTGGTACGCCGCAGCAGGTTGCAGAGCGCATCATTGCAGACTGTGACCAGAGCGCAGTCGAAGAAAAATCTGCCCACACCGGATGTGTGCTGGGAACGTTGGCGGTGGTGACCAGTCCGGTTTGGCTGCTGGTGCTGTTTGTGGCAGGTATTCTGGGTGCGACTCTGTTGTTTACCATCGCTTTGCTCATCTTTGTCTTTGGAGTGGTTGCGCTGGCACTCATCGGGGTAGGCATCTGGTCGCTGACCCTTTATCCAGCAACCGGAATTGCGGTGCTGGGCGGTGCGCTGATCTGTGCGGGTTTGACGCTGCTGTGTGTCGCACTGTTCTGGTGGGCAGCCGGTGCGGTCAAATCGGTCTGGAGGACGATAAGACAAAGAAAAAGCGTTTGATGAGGGCGCATGCAAGATAAGGGGGATACAGGATGAAAGGTTCGACAAAGCTTTTGATTGTAGCGGCGGCATTGCTGGTCGCAGGAATTCTTCTAAGCGCCATCGGTTACGGATTGGGTGCGATGACCCTGACCTGGGGGGAGGACGGATTGACCATCGACCCGACCCAAAGGGCAGGGATCGGTCTGGCAACGCTGGACTTGCAGGAGGACATCCTGCCTTCCGGCGCGAAAACCGAAATCGACATCCGGCTGGATGGAGCGGTCAGGGAGCTGGAGGTGGAAGGCAGCGTCGGCAGCATCGAGGTGCAGCCGGGAGAGGACTGGTCGCTGGAGGGGTATGACCTGACGGCGCCGCAGCGGTTGCAGTACCAATTTTCAGACGGCAAGCTGACGGTCAGCTACGACCTGTCTAAAATCAAGACGGATGGCAGGAACCGGCAGGACCGCATCCTTCTGACCTATCCGCAATCGTTGCAGCTGGATGAATTTATTCTGGACGGCGGTGTGGGAGAAGCCTGCATCCAGAAGATTAGCAGCAAGGAGATGGAGCTGGTCGCAGGGGTCGGAAGTGTTGAAGCGAACGAGGTTCAGGTCAGCGAAAAGCTGGAGGTGTACGGCGGAGTTGGAGCGGTTCAGGTCAGCGGCAGCTTCGGCGGCGAAATCGAGCTGAGCGGCGGTGTGGGTGAAATCAGCCTGACTGTGCAGGGAGCGCAAGAGGACGAATTTGACTGCCACATCGACAGCGGCGTGGGACAAATCCGTTTTGGCGGCAAGAATGTGGGACTGCTGGACGAAGAATATACCGTTGAGCAGGGTCGTGAAAAGAGCATCTCGGTGGATGGCGGTGTCGGAGACATCGGGGTTTATTTTGAAAAATAGACAAACAGGCAGCAGGCGCTTTGCACTGCTGCCTGTTTTAGTAAAGAGGATGAAAAGACAGAAAAGTTTTAGCAGGAAAGGAAAATCGACCGTTTAGCGCTTGTCATAGCGGTGGAAATGATGGTATGATAATTAGATAAGAAGAAAACAGATGCGTTTGCTTTGATAGATGGAAAACAACAGAGGAGTCATAGCCATGAAAAAAGTACAGTTTACAGCAGCTTTGCTTGCTTTGATGTTGGCGCTGGGAGGATGCAGCGGGACAACGGTGGGAGAGTCGCAGTCGGCTCAGTCCAGCCAGTCGATTACGGTGGGAGAATCACAAGAAGAGCAGGATGAACAGGTTTTGTCTGCCGAGAGGATTCCAACCGAACTGGAGGGAGAAGGGGTCTTTGTGGACCGTTGGCAGGATTGGGACAGGGAGACCTTGCCTTCACAGTATCTTACGGAGGTGGACGATACCCTTTTGCGCCTGGTCGAGCAGGTGCAGAAGGTCAGTGCGGATGCAGAGCCGGCGGATTTATTTGACGGAATCGAGCATGCAGGAACCAGCCGCCTGCTGCGGGTAGCATTGGAAAAGACACCGGCAATCGATTTGCAATTCCAGATGACCCGCGACAGCGAAGGAAACTTGCAGGCAGAAAGCGACAGCTATCCCGACCATGTGCTGACTGCTCTTCTGCAAAACGAGCAGGAGGAGGGCAGAGACCTGCGGGAATTTTACTACCAGGAGGATGTAGCGGCAGTGTACAGCCATCTGTTTGGCTCGGGACGGGCGCTCAGCTTCCAGGACCAGTGCCCTTCCTATTATTATTACGCACGCGAAGGGGTCTTTGCACACAAAGGAGATCGTATCCAGACACAGGTCTGGCCGATGGTAGTCCGCTATGACGATGGAGAAACGACAGCAACCGTTGATCTGCTGCTGACCGAGATACAGGGCAGCGACAAACCGCTGCTGTACCACAAGGCAGAAGGCGGAACGGTGGAACTGACCGCGTCAAACTATCAGCAGGAGCTGGAAGGGGAACCGGTTTACCGCTATACCTTCCAAAAGCAGGGGGAGCAGCTGATTTTAAGCGGGATCCGTCAGGTCGGTGTGCTTGCCGAAGGTGCTGCCGGAGTGGATGACGCGGCACTGCCGCTGGAGGAGCAGGGACCGCAGCTGCAAACACCGGAGCGGGTGATGATTTCCTCGGAGGATATGCAGCACCAGCTGGACTTGCAGAAGGAATATGAGGAGAGCACAGCTGTGGAGTATTTAATGGAGCTGCTGGGACAGGCACAGCAGGTCAGCAGCGCAGCCGCCTCTCAGGTGCTGGCAGGCAACGGTTCCCGCACGCTGACCATGACGTTGGGCTATACCGAGGGTCAGGAGGTCGTGCTGAATGTGATGAGTCAGGGCTATCTGCCCGGCGTGGAAGAAAGCTATATGACCTTTAGCCTGGGTTCCAAACAATTTGTTCTGCCGCAGGAAAGCTATGCGGATTTTACAAATTGCATCAACACCTGCCGTTTGGCACAATAAATAAAGGGAAGAAAATACCGCGGGCAAGTTGTTGCCGGCGGTATTTTTAGCCTGATCATAATGGAAAACAGAGGGCTTTGTGCAAACTTAACATAAACCTAACCTAGATTTCTTTAAAATGAACGGAATGGTAGAATCGCTTTTTTCGTCAAAAAAACACTTGCAAACATCGGGGAACTGTTGTATTATAATTAAGCGTGACTGCACAAGATATGCGTTGAAGCGGGAGGTTGCTATCCCAGAGATAGGTAATTTCCGCCGAGTATGTCCGATTTTAAACCGGGCGGCTTTATAAACACGGAAGTAATTCCAGTCTGACAGACAGTGAAAGCTGTGATTGTCTAAAGTCCCGGGTAAAGCTGCGTAATGGCGGTTTGCCCGATTTTTTATTTAGAAAATCAGGAAACACGCGGAAGCGTGTTCAAAGCATAGACACTCTGCGATTGAGAAATACAGCGGTGTAGGCAGAAGGTGAGTTTCCACAAAGCACATTTGAGCAATGGGGAAAACGCAAAAGCCAAAAGACGTCGTCCCACTCAAAAAATGCTTTAAGGAGGCGATGATGTGGCAGTCAAAGAAAAAATCAGAATCAGACTGAAGGGTTTCGATTATCAGTTGGTAGACTCTTCCGCAGCAAAAATCGTTGAGGTGGTAACAAGAACAGGTGCCAGAGTTTCCGGCCCTATTCCGCTGCCAACCGAAAAAGAAATCGTAACCATCCTGCGTGCTGTTCATAAGTACAAGGATTCCCGCGAACAGTTTGAGATGAGAACCCACAAAAGACTCATTGACGTACTGAGACCAACACAGAAAACAGTAGAGGCTCTCAAAGGTCTTGAGCTCCCTGCAGGCGTAGAAATCGAAGTAAAACTTTAATCAAAAGTTTTCCACTGAAATTTAGGAGGACGGAAAATCCAGGTTCTCCGGCACTTTTCGAAGAGAAAAGATGCTTGTCTGCAAAGGTAATGTTGACAGCAGACGCTGCCAACCAATAACCAACAGGAGGTATATACCATGCAAAAATGCATCGTAGGCAGAAAGCTGGGTATGACACAGCTTTTTGACGAGAATGGCAAATTCATTCCCGTAACAGTAGTTGAAGCTGGTCCTTGTGTCGTCGTTCAGAAAAAGACAATCGAAAACGACGGTTACGAAGCCGTGCAGATCGGTTTTGGCGAGGTCACAAGCAAACACGTAAACAAACCCCTTCAGGGCCACTTCGCAAAGAGCGACGTTGCTATGAAGAAGGTGCTCAGAGAGTTCAGACTCGATGATTGCGCTGCACTGAATGTCGGCGACCTCATCAAAGCGGACGTCTTCGCAAACGGCGACAAAGTTGACGTATGCGGCACCTCTAAGGGTAAAGGTTACGCCGGCACAATTAAACGTTACGGCAACCACAGCCTCAAAGCAACCCACGGTACCGGCCCGGTCGGCAACCACGCAGGTTCCAACGGCGCTTGTTCCGACCCTTCCCGTGTATTCAAGGGCAAAGGTCTGCCAGGCCACATGGGTGCTGAAAGAGTTACAGTTCAGAACCTCGAAATCGTTAAAGTTGACGTTGAAAACAATCTTATCGCAATCAAGGGTGCTATTCCGGGTGCTAAAAACGGCGTAGTATACATCACTGACAGCGTTAAGATGGCCTAAGGAAAGGAGGAAACACGATGCCACAGGTTACTGTATTTGATATGACCGGCAAGAGCGTTGGTGAAATGACCCTCTCCGATGCCATCTTCGGAATCGAACCAAACACTTCCGTTATGCACGCTGCAGTAGTAAACTACCTTGCAAATCAGCGTCAGGGCACACAGTCCACCCTCACCCGTTCCGAGGTTTCCGGCGGCGGCCGCAAACCATGGAAACAGAAGGGCACTGGTCGTGCAAGACAGGGCTCTACCAGAGCTCCACAGTGGACACACGGCGGTATCGCTCTGGGTCCTAAGCCAAGAGATTACAGCTACGAGCTGCCAAAGAAAGTAAAGAGACTTGCTCTGAAATCCGCATTCTCCACCAAGGTTGCTGACAACGACCTGATCGTTGTTGACAACATCGCAGTAGAAGGTTTCAAAACCAAAGCGGTTGTAGAGATGCTTTCCAAACTGGGTGCAGACAAAAAGGCACTCATCGTAATGCCAGAGCTTGACCAGAAACTGATCAAGAGCGCTGCAAACATCCCGGGTGTTAAAACTGCGCTGGTAAACACCATCAACGTTTATGACATCCTCAACTACGACAAGTTCATCGTTGCAAAGGGTGCGCTCGAGAAGATCGAGGAGGTGTACGCATAATGAAAACTGCACACGACATCATCCTGAAGCCTGTTATCACCGAGGCTAGCATGCAGGGAATTGCAAACAAAAAGTACACCTTCAAGGTTGCTAAGGATGCAAATAAAATCGAAATCGCAAAAGCAGTTGCAGAACTGTTTGGCGTAAAGGTTGCCAAGGTTAACACTATGAACGTTAACGGCAGATACAGACGCCAGGGTCTCAACGGCGGCTACACCGCTGACTGGAAAAAAGCGATTGTAACCCTGACAGAGGATTCCAAGAGCATCGAGTTCTTCGATTCCATGATGTAATTGCCCGAAGGATAATCCTTCCCGAAGTTATGTATGGGACAGATAGTGTCCCGCGAAAACGCACAAGGAGAGTGAAACCATGGCTATTAAATTTTACAAGCCAACGACATCCGGCAGACGTCAGATGACTACTACTGACTACTCCGAGCTGTCCAAGGTTGCTCCTGAAAGAAGCCTGCTGGCTCCTCTGAAAAAGAATTCAGGACGTAACAGCTACGGTAGAATCACTGTTCGCCACCGTGGCGGCGGCAACAGAAGAAAATACCGCATCATAGATTTCAAACGTAACAAGATCGACATGCCTGCAACCGTACTCACCCTCGAGTACGACCCGAACCGTTCGGCTCACATCGCACTGGTTCAGTACGAAGACGGCGAGAAGAGATACATCGTCGCTCCAAACGGACTGAAGGTTGGCGACGTGATCGAATCCGGCGCAAAAGCAGACATCAAGATTGGTAACGCACTGCCTCTGGCAAACATTCCGGTTGGTACCTTCATCCACAACGTTGAGCTTTACCCAGGCAAGGGCGCACAGCTTGCTCGTGCAGCTGGTATCATGGCTCAGCTGATGGCAAAAGAAGGCAACCAGGCACTGATCAGACTGCCATCCGGCGAGCTGAGAAACGTACCTGTAAACTGCATGGCGACCGTTGGCCAGGTAGGCAACATCGACCATGAAAACGTATCGATTGGTAAAGCTGGCCGTAAACGCCACATGGGCTGGAGACCGACCGTACGCGGCTCGGTAATGAACCCATGCGACCATCCACACGGTGGTGGTGAAGGTAAATCCCCAGTCGGCCGTCCAGGCCCTGTTACTCCTTGGGGCAAACCTGCTCTTGGCTATAAGACCAGAAAGAAGAGCAACCGCTCCGACAAGTACATTGTCAAACGCCGCAACGACAAGTAATGCAGGCTGAAAGGAGACGTACTAATGGGTAGAAGTATTAAAAAGGGACCTTTTGTGCAGCCTGTACTGCTGAAAAGGGTAAAGGAAATGAACGCTGCCGGTGAAAAGAGAGTTCTGAAAACCTGGAGCCGTTCTTCCACCATTTTCCCTGATTTCGTTGGACATACATTCGCAGTTCATGACGGTCGCAAACACGTTCCGGTTTATGTAACCGAGGATATGGTTGGACACAAACTGGGAGAATTTGCTCCTACAAGAACCTATAGAGGCCACGCCGGCGCCAAGAAATCCGGTAACTAAGCAAAGGCCGAGAGGAGGATAACAAATGGAAGCAAGGGCTTACCTGAAATATGCCCGTATTGCACCACGTAAAGTGCAGATCGTGCTTGATCTGATCAGAAACAAGCCGACAAAATTAGCTTTGGCTATTCTGAAGCACACTCCAAAGGCCGCATGCGAGCCGGTTGAGAAGCTTCTGAAATCCGCAATCGCTAACGCAGAAAACAACCACAGCATGGACGTTAACAACCTCTATGTTGCAGAGTGTTTTGTTGGCGAAGGTCCTACACTCAAAAGAGTAAGACCAAGAGCACAGGGCAGAGCATTTAGAGTATTCAAGAGAACTTCGAACATCACGATCGTTCTCAAAGAAAAGGAATAGCCAAAGGAGGAGGTAAACTATGGGACAAAAGGTTAATCCACACGGCCTTCGCGTCGGTGTTATCAAAGATTGGGATTCCCGCTGGTTTGCTAAGGACGACGCTTTTGGCGATATCCTGGTAGAGGACTACAATCTGCGTAAGTTCCTGAAAAACAGCCTGCAGCTGGCAGGTGTACCACGCATCGAGATCGAGCGTGACGCAACCAAGGTAAGAATCCACATCCACTGTGCAAAACCAGGTATGGTTATCGGTAAAGGCGGAGCTGAGATCGAAAAGCTGCGCGCACAGTGCGAAAAGATCATCAACAAAGATAAAGAGGTACCTGCAAAGGTATTCATCAACATTGTTGAAGTAAAGCAGCCAGACAAGGACGCACAGCTCGTTGCAGAAAACATTGCTTCCCAGCTGGAAAGACGTATCTCTTTCCGCCGCGCAATGAAACAGTGCATCGGACGTACCATGAAACTGGGTGCACAGGGTATCAAAGTTCAGGTTTCCGGCCGTCTGGGCGGAGCTGAAATCGCAAGAAGCGAACATTATCACGAAGGAACCATTCCGCTGCAGACACTGCGTGCTGACATCGACTATGGTTTCGCAGAGGCTAACACCACTTACGGCAAAATCGGCGTCAAGGTTTGGATCTACGCCGGAGAGGTTCTCCAGGCAGTAAAGAGACAGCCTCGTAAGGAAGGAGGCAAAAACTAATGCTTCTCCCAAAGAGAGTTAAATACCGCAGACAGCACAGAGGCCGCATGAAAGGTGCTGCACACAAGGGCAACTACGTTGCTTACGGCGATTTCGGCCTGCAGGCTTTGGAGCCGTCCTGGATCACTTCCAACCAGATCGAAGCTGCTCGTATTGCAATGACACGTTACATCAAACGTGGCGGTCAGGTATGGATCAAGATCTTCCCACACAAACCAATCACTGAAAAGCCAGCTGAAACCCGAATGGGTTCCGGTAAAGGTAGCCCGGAGTACTGGGTAGCAGTTGTTAAGCCAGGCACCGTTATGTTCGAAATCGGTGGCGTATCCGAAGAGCTTGCTCGCGAGGCTATGCGTCTGGCAATGTACAAACTGCCAATCAAGTGCAAATTCATCAAGAAAGAAGAAAAGGAGTGTGAAAAGTAATGAAAGCTGTTGAGATCAGAAACTTGTCTGAAAAAGAACTTTCCGAGAAGCTTGTAGACTTGAAGGCTGAGCTTTTCCACCTCCGCTTCCAGCACGCCATTAACCAGCTTGAGAATCCGAAGAGAATTAAGGCAGTTAAAAAAGATATTGCCAGAATTTCCACGATTATCAAGGAAAACGCAATGAAGAACGCGCAGTAATTCTTGGAAGGAGGACGCAAGGTGGACGAAAGAAACCTTAGAAAAACAAGGGTCGGCACCGTTGTCAGCAACAAGATGGACAAGACCGTTGTAGTTGCGATCAAAGATAACGTAAAACACCCTCTTTACAAAAAGATCATGAAACGTACCGTTAAGTTCAAGGCTCATGACGAAGAAAACGCATGCGGCATTGGCGATAAGGTACAGGTTATGGAGACTCGCCCTCTGTCCAAGGACAAACACTGGAGAGTAGTCGAGATCATCGAAAAAGCAAAATAATTAAGATTATCTTGCAAAGTTTTCTGAATAGATATTTGATTTCAGTACAACCGAAAGGAGGGGACGCACTGTGATACAGATGCAGACCTATCTGAAAGTTGCCGACAATACCGGAGCGAAAGAACTCATGTGCATCCGTGTTCTGGGTGGTTCTAGACGCAGATACGCAAACATCGGCGATGTTGTTGTTGCTTCCGTTAAAAAAGCTGCTCCAGGCGGTATGGTTAAAAAAGGCGACGTTGTTAAAGCAGTTATCGTTCGTTCCGTTAAAGGTGTAAGACGTGAAGACGGCACTTATATCCGCTTTGACGAGAACGCAGCTGTTATTGTAAAAGAAGATAAAAATCCAAGGGGCACACGTATTTTTGGCCCAGTGGCGAGAGAACTGAGAGATAAAGATTACCTCAAGATTCTCAGCCTCGCCCCAGAGGTTCTTTAGGAGGTGCTCAAGAATGAACGTACACGTTAAAACAGGTGACACCGTTGTTATCCTGTCTGGTAAAGATAAGGGTAAAAAAGGCAAAGTTTTGGCGGTAAGCCCAAAAGAAGGCAAGGTCATCGTCGAAGGTTGCAACATGATTAAAAAACATGTAAAACCTCGCCGTATGGGCGAGCAGGGCGGTATCGTTGACGCTGAAGGCGCAATGTATTCTTCCAAAGTAATGCTCGTTTGCCCGAAATGCGGTAAGCCAACAAGAGTTGCTCACAAGATTCTGGCAGACGGCACAAAAGCTCGCCTTTGCAAAAACAACGATTGTGGCGAAACATTCTAATTAGGAGGAGAAAACATGGCAAAGCTTAAAGAGACCTATGTTAAAGATATAGCGCCAGCTTTGTACAAAAAGTTTGGCTATAAAAGCGTCATGCAGATTCCTAAGCTGGATAAGGTAGTCGTAAACGTTGGCTGTGGCGAGGCTAGAGACAACCATAAGATTATCGATGCAATCATGACAGACCTGGCTACCATCACTGGTCAGAAAGCTGTTCCTTGTGCAGCAAAGAAATCCGTTGCGAACTTTAAACTTCGTGAAGGCATGGTTATCGGCGCAAAAGTAACCCTGAGAGGCGAGGTTATGTACGAGTTTGTTGACAGACTCTTCAACATTGCCCTGCCACGCGTAAGAGACTTCAGAGGAATCAATCCAAACGGTTTTGACGGCCGCGGCAACTACAGCCTGGGTCTGAAAGAACAGCTGATCTTCCCTGAGATCGAATACGACAAAATCGACAAGGTTCGCGGTATGGACATTGCGTTCGTAACAACCGCAAAAACAGACGAGGAATCCCGTGAGCTGCTCACTCTGATGGGCGCTCCGTTCGCGAAGTAAGGAGGAAAAGGTTCAGTGGCTAAAACATCGAAAAAGGTAAGTCAGGCAAGAACACCTAAATACTCTACTCGCGCATATAATAGATGCAAAATCTGCGGCAGACCACACGCATATCTTCGCAAATTCGGCATTTGCAGAATTTGCTTCAGAGAGCTGGCTTACAAAGGTCAGATCCCTGGCGTGAAAAAGGCGAGCTGGTAAGCACGAGCAAAGGAGGTTGACGTCATGCAAATTACTGATAAAATCGCTGATATGCTGACTCGTATCAGAAACGCAAACGCAGCGAAACATGACACGGTTGATGTTCCATCTTCCAACATGAAGAAAGCAATTGCACAGATTCTCCTGGATGAGGGATACATCAAAGGCTTCCAGATTGTAGACGATGGTAAGCAGGGAGTTATCCGTATCACCCTTAAATACGGTCTGGGCAAAGAGCCTGTTATTACAGGTCTGCGTAGAGTTTCCAAACCGGGACTGCGCATTTACACCAGCTGCAAGGAAATGCCGAAAGTTATGAACGGCATGGGTATCGCAATCATGTCCACTCCAAAGGGCATCATGACCGACAAACAGGCTCGCGTAGAGAATGTCGGCGGCGAAGTCCTTGCATTTGTTTGGTAAGGAGGTGCAAGATAAATGTCTCGAATTGGTAGAAAACCTGTCGTGATTCCTGCAGGAGTTGAAGTGACCCTGGACGGTAACACTGTAACCGTAAAAGGTCCAAAAGGCACCCTGACAAGAACTTTCCACAACAGAATGAACATCGCAGTTGAGAACAACAAAATCGTTGTTACCAGACCAAGCGATGACAAAGAAGACAGAAGCTTACATGGCCTTACCAGAACACTGATCTCCAACATGGTAGAAGGTGTTACCACCGGCTTCAAAAAAGAGCTGGAAATCAACGGTGTTGGTTACAGAGCTTCTAAAGAAGGCAAAAACCTGGTTATGGTCCTGGGTTACTCCCACAAGGTAGTAATGCCTGAGATCGAAAACATCAGCATTGAAGTACCAGGTCCTAACAAGATTATCATCAGCGGCCCTGACAAACAGGTCGTTGGACAGTTTGCAGCTAAAGTTCGTGAAAAACGCAAACCAGAGCCATATAAGGGCAAAGGTATTAAGTACGTTGACGAAGTTATCATCCGCAAGGAAGGTAAAGCTGGTAAAGGTAAATAATTAAAGGGAGTGAATCGAAATGGTGAAAAAGCTTGATAGCAACGCAGCTAGACTCAAAAGACACAAAAGAGTCAGAGCTAAGATCAGTGGCACACCTGAGCGTCCACGCCTCAACGTATTCCGCTCCGCAAAACATATCTATGCCCAGATTATTGACGACGTTACCGGAACCACTCTGGTAAGCGCATCTTCAATGGATAAAGGTTTTGAAGGTTTTGGCGGTAACAAGGAAGCAGCTGGCAAAGTTGGCAAAAACATTGCGAGCAAAGCTCTCGAGAAGGGTATTTCCGAGGTCGTATTCGACCGCAGCGGTTACATCTATCATGGTCGTGTAAAAGAGCTGGCTGAAGCAGCCCGCGAAGGCGGCCTCAAATTCTAACGAGGAGGGATACTTTTGACTCGCATTGACGCTTCTACACTCGAACTGAGTGAAAAAGTAGTAGCCATCAACCGTGTAGCTAAAACGGTTAAGGGCGGCCGTGTCATGAAGTTTGCAGCGCTGGTAGTTGTTGGCGACGGCAACGGCATCGTTGGCTTTGGCACTGGCAAGTCCGCAGAGGTACCGGACGCAATCAGAAAAGGTATCGAGGACGCAAAGAAAAACCTGATCAGAGTTTCTCTGAAAGGTACCACTATTCCACACGAAATCATCGGCGAGTTCGGCGCAGGCCGCGTTCTGATGAAACCTGCTCCACAGGGTACCGGCGTTATCGCTGGCGGTCCTGTCCGTGCAGTACTGGAGACCGTTGGCATTAAGGACATCCGTACCAAATGTCTGCGCTCCAACAACCCAACCAACGTAGTAAACGCAACCATCCAGGGTCTGGCTTCCCTGAGAAGTGCTGAAGAGGTTGCAGCTATCCGCGGTAAAACAGTAAAAGAGATTCTTGGTTAAGGGAGGAAGCAGCTATGGCAAACCTGAAAATCAAACTGGTTCGCGGCTTCCAGGGCCGCAAGGACGACCAGATTGCTACCGCTCTTTCCCTTGGACTGAGAAAGATCGGCAACGAGGTTATCCAGCCGGATAATGCAGCCACCAAAGGCAAAATCAAAAAGATTTCCCACCTCGTAGAGGTAACCGAAGCTTAACAAGAGGAGGTGCAGCGAACAATGAAATTGCACGAACTTTCCCCGGCTCCCGGCTCTACAAAAAAAGCTTACCGTGTAGGCAGAGGTGCGGGTTCCGGTAATGGTAAAACAGCAGGTAAAGGACACAAGGGCCAGAAGGCTCGTTCCGGCGGCGGCGTAAGACCAGGCTTTGAAGGTGGTCAGATGCCTCTGCAGAGACGTATTCCTAAGAGAGGCTTCAACAACATCTTCGCAAAACAGTTTGCTATCGTAAACGTAAGCGATTTGGAAAAATTTGACAACGACACCGTTGTTACCGAAGAACTTCTCGTCCAGACCGGCCTGGTTAAAAAAGCACTTGACGGTGTTAAAGTATTGGGCAACGGCGAACTGAGCAAAAAGCTCACCGTGAATGTTACAGCATTCTCCGCTTCTGCCAAAGAAAAGATTGAAAAGGCAGGCGGAAAGGCCGAGGTGATCTAGGATGTTTGAAACCCTCAAAAATGCCTGGAAATTGCCTGACCTGAAAAGAAGGATCTGCTTCACTTTGATGATTATCGTCATCTTCCGTTTTGGAGCGGCACTTCCGGTTCCGTTCCTGGACGCTTCGGTGATGCAGGGCTTTGGCGATGGAAACCTGTTGGGATTTTTGAATATGCTGACCGGCGGTGCGTTCCAGAACGCAACCCTGTTCGCACTTTCGATTTCCCCATACATCACCGCCAGCATTGTTGTACAGCTGTTGGCTGTTGCAATTCCGGCTCTGGAACAGATGGCCAAAGAAGGCGCTGAGGGCCGAAAGAGACTGAACAAGATCTCCCGATATGTCACCATTGGTCTGTCTTTGATCCAGTCCTTTGGTTACTATCAGTTGCTCAACCGCCGCGGTGCGGTTGTAGACGGCGGAAATGCTTTTGGCAACTTCCTGCTGGCTACCACCATCATTCTGATGTTCACCGCAGGTTCTATGATCTGTGTGTGGTTGGGCGAACAGATCGATGAAAAGGGCATCGGCAACGGTATCTCGATGATCCTGTTTGCTGGTATCGTTTCCAGAGGTCCATCTGTTGTACTGACCATGTGGCAGTATCTGGTACTGGGTTACCAGGGCCTCAAGGCAGGCAGCACCGGAACCGGTCTGAGATATATGATCGGTATCCCGGTACTTGTAGTTATCTTTGTGATTATGGTCGGCTTCATCGTTCTGATGACAAAAGCAGAGCGCAGAATCCCGATTCAGTATGCAAAACGTGTTGTTGGTCGCAAGATGTACGGTGGACAGTCCAGCTACATTCCGGTCAACGTAAACATGTCCGGCGTTATGCCAATCATCTTTGCAAGCTCCCTGATGGCAATTCCAGGAACCATCGCTGCTTTCGTTGAACCGAAAGAGGGTTCCTTCTGGGCGAAGTTTGTACAGATTTTTAACTACAACAGTGGTTTTTACGCATTTTTGTATTTCATCCTGATCATTGCCTTTGCTTATTTCTATGTTGCTATCCAGTACAATCCTGTCGAGATGGCAAACAACCTTAGAAAGAACAACGGCGCAATTCCAGGTATTCGTCCTGGAAAACCAACTTCAGACTTTATCGCAAGAATCATCTCCAAGGTCACACTGATCGGCGCGATGTTCTGTGCGGTAGTCGCAATCCTTCCAATCGGTATCGCAGCCCTCACCGGCATTCAAGGCGTATCGCTGGGAGGTACCACCATCATCATTATCGTCGGTGTTGCACTGGATACAGTAAAACAGCTGGAATCTGAAATGATGATGCGTCACTATAAAGGTTTCCTGGAATAATCAATTTCCAGAAAGGGGATCTGTTATTATGAACATCATACTTCTCGGAGCGCCCGGAGCCGGAAAAGGTACTCAGGCGGAAAAAATCTGTGAGTATTGTCATATTCCTCAGATCAGTACCGGCAATATCATCCGCGCAGCAATGAAAAACGGAACAGAGGCTGGTAAAAAGGCACAAGAATTCGTTCATGCAGGAAAACTGGTGCCAGATGCAGTAGTGATCGAAATGGTGAACGAACGTCTGAAACAGGATGATTGCAAAAACGGTTTTATCCTCGACGGCTTTCCACGCACCGTGCCACAGGCACAGGCGCTCAAGGATATGGGTGTCGAGATCGATCATGTCATCGACATTGAGGTAGCTGACGAAGTCATCATGCAGCGTCTGACCGGACGCAGAGTGTGCGGCGATTGCGGCGCAACCTATCACATGGTCTACAACCCACCAAAGGCTGAAGGCGTTTGTGACAAGTGCGGTCATGAGCTGATCATCCGCAAGGATGACCACCCGGATACGGTCAAAGACAGACTGCAGGTTTACCACGAACAGACCGAACCGCTCAAGGATTTTTATGAACAGCTCGGACTTCTGTACATGATCGAGGGCACCAATCCGGTTGAGCAGGTGACCAAAGATACACTCAATGCGTTGGGAGTCAAGTCTGCTTTGGAGGGTTAAACCCAATGGTTGTACTCAAAACAAGCAAAGAATTATCCGATATGAAACTTTCCTGCAAGATCAGCGCTCAGGCACTGAGGCTTGCGGGCGAGTTGATTAGACCAGGCGTGTCCACAGCGTATGTGGATAAAATGCTCCATGAGTTCATTCTTTCTCAGGGAGCAAGACCGACCTTCCTGGGCTATGGCGGTTTTCCGGCAAGTGCCTGCATCTCCATCAACAACGAGGTGATCCACGGAATCCCTTCCGAAGAACGGATCATCCAGGACGGAGATATTGTCAGCGTCGATGTGGGCGCTGCCATCAACGGCTACACCGGTGACAATGCGGCAACCTTTGCCGCAGGCCGCATCTCGGGGGAAGCGCAGAAGATCATGGACGTCACAAAGGAATGCCTTTGCAGGGCGATCCAGGCGGCGCAGCCTGGCAACAGGCTGGGCGACATCGGGCACGCGGTGCAGTCCTGCGCCGAAAGCTACGGCTTTGCGGTGGTCAGAGACTATGTGGGACATGGCGTCGGCAGGAAACTGCACGAAGACCCAGCAATCCCTAATTACGGCACCCAGGGACATGGCCTCAAGCTGCTGCCGGGGATGACATTGGCAATCGAGCCGATGATCAACATAAAGGGCAGCGCAGTGGTGGTCAGACCCGACGGCACGGTGCTTACCAAAAGCGGAAGCCTTTCGGCTCATTTTGAACACACCGTCGCCATCACAGCCTCTGGACCGGTCATTTTGACACGGTAGACAAAACAGGAGGGCAGTGATGATCAGACCAGGCTCCATCGTCAGACCGACGGCGGGACAGGACCAGGACCGGTATTTTGTAGTGCAAAGCGTCGAAGGATGCTGGGTGCAGCTCTCGGACGGAAGAAAGCGCAAACTGGAACATCCCAAGAGAAAAAAGCTGTGCCACATACAAGAGACCGGAGCGGTTTTGGAAGCTGCGGTGACGACCAATAAACAGCTCAGAAAAGCACTGAACAGTCTGGGTTTTGTCCGCACTCGATAAGGGGCGGTCAAGCCAACGCCAAAAGGAGGTTTTTTACTTGTCCAAGGAAGACGTAATCGAAATTGAAGGCAAGGTATTGGAAGCTTTGCCAAACGCTCAATTCAAAGTTGAGCTGCCAAATGGCCATGTGATTTTAGCACACATCTCCGGCAAGCTGAGAATGAACTTTATCAGAATCCTTCCCGGGGACAAGGTGACTGTGGAGATGTCTCCATACGACCTGCAGAAGGGCAGAATCACCTGGCGTTCCAAATAAATCCAAGTAAAAGGGTAAAGAAGCTTTTTGAAAAAGAAGGCTTCATGACAAGGAGGTAGTTTCAAATGAAAGTAAGACCTTCCGTTAAACCCATGTGCGAAAAATGCAAAATCATCAAACGCAAAGGACGCATTATGGTAATTTGCAGCAACCCGAAGCACAAACAGCGTCAGGGCTAATCGAAAACCGATAGCTCTTTGGGATATGCAAGACCTATATAATGGAGGTGCAACAAAAGTATGGCTCGTATAGCTGGTGTAGACCTGCCTCGCGAGAAGCGGATCGAAATTGGACTGACCTATATCTACGGTATTGGAAGAAAGTCCGCAAACGACATCCTGGCAGCCACAGGTGTTAATCCTGATGTCAGAGTAAAAGACATGGATGAGGATGACGTTACAAAGCTGAGAGATTACATTGATAAGAATTTTGTTGTTGAGGGTGACCTTCGTCGTGACGTTGCACTCGACATCAAAAGACTGATTGAAATTGGATGCTACAGAGGCGTTCGTCATAGAAAGGGTCTGCCTGTAAGAGGACAGAGAACCAAGACCAATGCCCGCACAAGAAAAGGTCCAAAGAAAACAATCGCTAACAAGAAGAAGTAAGGGGAGGGATATTGAGAAATGGCTAAAGTTAACAACGGTAAGAAAGCCACCACACCAAGACGTCGTGAACGTAAAAATATTGAGCGCGGCGCTGCTCATATCCAGTCTACCTTTAACAATACCATTGTTACTATTACAGACACTCAGGGCAACGCAATTTCCTGGGCAAGCGCAGGTGGTCTGGGCTTCAGAGGTTCCAGAAAATCCACCCCATTCGCAGCTCAGACCGCTGCTGAAACAGCTGCAAAGGCTGCCATGATCCATGGACTGAAATCTGTAGAAGTATTTGTTAAAGGACCGGGCGCAGGACGTGAAGCTGCTATTCGTGCATTGCAGGCAGCAGGTCTGGAAGTAAACATGATCAAAGATGTTACTCCAATCCCACACAACGGATGCCGTCCACCAAAGAGAAGAAGAGTGTAATTAAGGAGGAACCAAAACTATGGCAAAGAATAGACAGCCAGTTCTCAAGCGTTGCAAAACGCTGGGCCTTTCCCCGGCCGTCCTTGGTTACTCCAAGGAGACCCGCCGCAATCCAAAGCAGATGCGCCGCAAACAGTCTGAGTACGGTCTGCAGCTGAACGAAAAACAGAAGGTTAAATTCATCTACGGTGTTCTGGAAAAACAGTTCCGCGCTTACTATGAGAAAGCTGAACGCAAACAGGGCGTAACCGGCGAAATCCTTCTGCAGGAGCTGGAGCGTCGTCTGGACAACGTTGCTTACCGCATGGGCTTTGCTAACACCCGTCGTGAAGCTCGCCAGCTGGTAGGTCACGGACACTTCACCGTAAATGGCCAGCGCGTTGACGTACCATCTTACCAGGTAAAACCAGGTGATGTGGTTGCAGTATGCGAGAAATCCCGCAACAGCACAAAGTTCAAGACCCTCGTTGAAGAGCTGGGCAAAAACCCAACTCCAAAGTGGATCGAAAAAGAAGCAGGCTCCTTTGAAGCTAAAATTGCTGCAATGCCAGCCCGTGACGACATCGACTACGAGGTAAATGAGCAACTGATCGTTGAGTTGTACTCCAAGTAATAAGACGGGTATGCTTTCCAGATGGCAGAGCGCTTTTTGGAAAGGTACCGCCGCTCTTATTGAGTTGGTGGACACAAGGAAATCAGCATGGGAACGCGAAAATAACGGCGGTCAGAAGGCCGCTGCCATTTAAGGGGGGTTAAAATGGTAAAGATAATCGAACCAAAGATTGAGACCGCAGAACTTAAATCTGATGGAACATACGGCAGATTTGTTGTAGAACCGCTTGACAGAGGTTTTGGTACAACATTAGGCAACAGCCTC
>FR880125.1 GCA_000435195.1 Clostridium sp. CAG:169
GTCTACTATAGCCCTGCTGATTTTGATATGAACCTGCTGGATATGATGGCCGACAACATCAAGGAGGACAGAACCCCGGAGGATCTGCTGTTCCAGGTGATGTTGGATCTGGGTGTTGAACTTTCCAGCAAGATTGAAGAAACGACCATTGGTGGAAAAAAGGTCTTTGATGTAGCGGACGGCTTCTTGATTGCCTGCTTTGACAAAGACGTCAATGATGAGACCATCAAGGCAATCGCACAGAAACAGCCTTACTATTTCGTAATGCGTGACAGCTCGCTGGCAAACGATAGTGTTGCTACCAACTTTGAGCAGATTTTTGCAACTTACAGTCCTGACACAGTAAGGAAGGTGCTTTGATATGGCTGAGAAAAAAGAACTACCGATTCGCAGCTCGGCAGCAGAATATCTGACTTTCGTGGCTTCCACCGGGGAGAGCGATGCCAGCTTTGAAATGCGGTATGAGGACGAAAATATCTGGCTGACCCAGAAAATGATGGCAGCGCTGTATGATGTAACCAAGCAGACAATTTCCCAGCATATCAATCGAATCTATGCAGACGGCGAGCTGACACTAGAGGCAACTGTCAAGAAATACTTGACAGTTCAAACCGAGGGAAATCGACAGGTCAGCCGAAGCCAGGACCACTACAATCTTCAAATGATCATTGCCGTAGGCTTTAAAGTGAACAATCAGCGGGCGGTGCAGTTCCGCAAGTGGGCAGGACAAATCGTGAAAGACCATACCATTCAGGGCTGGACAATGGATGTGGAACGGCTGAAAAAAGGTCATATGTTCACAGACGAATATTTTGACCGCCAGTTGCAGCAGATTCGGGAAATCCGTCTGTCGGAACGGAAGTTTTATCAGAAGGTAACGGATCTATATGCAACAGCCTTTGATTATGATAAAAATGCAAAAACTACCCGTCTGTTCTTCCAGACGGTTCAGAACAAAATGCACTTTGCCGTTCATCGCCATACGGCGGCAGAACTGATTGTGGAGCGTGCAGCCGCAAATAAGGAACACATGGGGTTGACTACCTGGGAGAACGCTCCGGATGGAAAAATTCTGAAAGCCGATGTGACGATTGCAAAAAACTATCTGAGCAAAGAAGAAATGAATTATTTGGAACGGATTGTATCGTTGTATCTGGATTATGCAGAGCTGCAAGCCGAGCGAAAAATCCCTATGAGTATGGAGGATTGGGCAAAGCGCCTGGACGGTTTCCTGGAGTTTAATGGAAATGAACTGCTCACAGGTCCAGGAAAAATCAGTGCAGAGCAGGCCAAACTCCATGCGGAAACGGAATACGAAAAGTACCGTATTATTCAGGATCGCCTGTATGAGAGCGACTTTGACCGTTTTCTTATGTTGGAACAGGAGGTGCGCCCGGAAGATGAAATTTAACTTTAAGATACAACAATACCAAACCGATGCCGTCGATGCGGTTGTAAAGGTGTTCCAGGGACAAGGATACCATGACAAAATCAGCTATATCCGAGATTTGGGCAAAAAGCAGGAAAATCAACAGATGCGGCTGAATGTGGATACGGAAGATGCACAGCAGTTTAACCTCTACGATATGGACGATGACACCGGCTACAAGAACGAAATAATTGAACTGTCTGATGAGCAACTTTTAATCAACATTCAAAAGCTTCAAAGCCAAAACAATATTAAGCAGTCCAAAGCACTGGTAAAGGATTTAGGTAGATGTAGCCTTGATATCGAAATGGAGACCGGAACCGGTAAGACCTATGTGTATATCAAGACTATGTTCGAGCTGAACAAAAAATATGGTTGGAGCAAATTCATCGTTGTTGTGCCTTCTATTGCCATTCGTGAGGGTGTCAAAAAGACTTTTGAAATTACCGCTGATCACTTTATGGAGCATTACGGCAAGAAGGCTCGCTTCTTCGTCTACAACAGTTCCAACCTGAATCAGTTGGATAATTTTTCTTCCAGCTCCGGCATCAATGTAATGATTATCAATACGCAGGCGTTTGCTTCTTCCCTGAAAGAAGATGGCAGAAGTAAAGAAGCCCGTATCATTTACTCTAAGCGTGATGAATTTGGCTCTCGCCGTCCGATTGATGTTATCAAGGCAAACAGACCGATCATTATTCTGGATGAACCGCAGAAAATGGGTGGAGCTGTTACACAGAAAGCACTTAAGAATTTTAATCCATTGTTTACCCTGAACTATTCCGCAACCCACGCTGTTCAGCATAACACAGTTTATGTACTGGATGCTCTGGATGCGTTTAATAAGCGTTTGGTTAAGAAAATTGAGGTGAAGGGATTTGAGGTGAAGAACTTCCGTGGAACAGACAGCTATATGTTCCTTGAGCAGATTGTTCTTTCTTCTAAGAAACCGCCTATGGCTCGTATCGAGCTGGAAATCGGTTATAACAAGTCTATTAACCGTGAGACCCGTGTGCTTGGCGTTGGCGATGACCTTTACTATGTATCTCAGGAAATGGAGCAGTATAAGGGATATACGATCTCTGATATTGATCCGTTCCGCGGAACTGTGACCTTTACCAATGGCGAGGTCATTCAAACAGGTGAGGTTTCCGGTGATGTGTCGGAGTCAGATATGCGTAGAATTCAGATTCGTGAAACCATTCTTTCGCATTTTGAGAAGGAAGAAAAGCTGTTCAATATGGGAATTAAGTCTCTTTCCCTAT
>FR880126.1 GCA_000435195.1 Clostridium sp. CAG:169
TTGCTCAGGGTCTTGGTGTATTCATAGTACTCGTTTGCACCCTTGATCATTTCCAGAGGCATAGAGGTATTTGCCGAGTCATTTTTGTGGAAGTTGAGCACCCACTCCAGACCGGAAGCAAAGTCCCATGCGTTGCAGTCGGCTTTCTCCTCCGCGTTGACGTCTACCCACTTGACTCCTTCGCGCAGATGGAAGGTCCAGGTCAGACCGCCGTCCTCTGTACCCCAGTCCTTTGCAATGCCGGCAATCGGAACCCCGTGCGGGTCAACTTCCAACAGACCGTCCCAGTTGTTACAGAGCACATCAAACTCTTTCTGGCTCTGAGAGTACAGCATATTGAAGGTTTCCATCTCATTGACAACCAGCTGGGAGGTCACCAAATCTTTGATTTCGTGCTTTCCGCTTGCATCCTTCGATTCTTCCTTCTCTGGCTGGGTCTGGTTTTCAGCGGTAGTCGGCTCTTTTTCCGACTCGGTAGTTGGTTTTTCTTCTGTAGCGCTGTTGCCACATCCGCTCAGCGCCAGCGCGGAAGCTAAAGCCAGCGCCAACCATCTTGACCACTTTTTCATAAGATATTCCTCCTTAAAAATCGGCTTTTGAACAGCGCCCTTCGGGGTACTGTTTGGGAACAAATAAGCTTTCGAGATAAACGGTTTAATTGTATTATAGCAATAATATATATAAATTTCAATAATCTTAAAATATTTTTATATATATTGTTTGATTTCCCCCTTGTTTTCTGAATACTAATATCGTAAACAGAAAATTTTATACTTTTTTTCTGCTGCTTTCTCAAAAATCCATTCTCTCTTGCGTATAAACCGGCTTATTTTTTGTCCAATTTTATCCGGCTTTATTTAGCTATATTGCATATAGCTTTCTGCACAAGCAATCCAACCAAAATATTTTTCCCTGTTCCGTTCCATATACAAGAAAAGACCCAATCGTACGA
>FR880127.1:0-7203 GCA_000435195.1 Clostridium sp. CAG:169
AACGCGAATTGCGTCCAGACTCAGTCTGGTGGAGACGATCGGGATCGAACCGACGACCTTTTGAATGCCATTCAAACGCGCTCCCAACTGCGCTACGCCCCCATATCAAATTTTACCTACTTATTATAACGGCTGAAAAAAACTTTGTCAAGGCGTTTTTCAGAAAAATTTGCCCGACTGTGGCGGTGTGCGGCTAAAATGTGGTATAATCGTTGCAGAAGATTTTGGGAGGGGTTTTATTTTGCTCAGCTGGATTACAGAAAAACAGGACGTCTGGCAGCGCCTGCAAAGCTGCAACAAACCGGTGGTGGTGTACGGCATGGGGGACGGCGCGGTGAAAATTTTGCAGGTGATGCAGCGCTACGGGATTCGACCGGCGGCGATGTTTGCCAGCGACGATTTTGCACGCGGCAATTCCTTCATGGGCTACACCGTTGGCAAGCTGCGCGACGTGCAGGCGGTGTACGACGACTTTATCATCGTGCTGGCGTTTGCCGTCCGCGACCTGCCCACCATCGAGCGCATCCGCGCCCTTTCGCAGCAGTACGAGCTGGTGGCTCCCGACGTGCCGGTGGCAGGGGTGGAGCTGTTCAACATGGAATTTGTCTGCCGCCATGAGCAGGATTTTTTGCAGGTCGAGCAGCTGCTTGCCGACGAGCAGTCCCGCAAGGTGCTGCACGATATGGTCAACTTTAAGCTCAGCGGCAAACTGGAGTACCTGTTCAACTGCGAAACCGACCCGCAGGAGGCTTACGAAAATATTCTGCGCCCGACCCCGCGCGAGAGCTTTGCCGACCTTGGCGCCTACCGAGGGGATACCATCGCCGAGCTGATGCACTACGCCGGCGGCTGCGAGCGGGTGTTCGCCTTCGAGCCGGATGCCAAGACCTACCCCAAGCTGCTGGCGGCGGTGGAGCAGATGGGACTTGCCGACCGAGCTACCTGTGTGCAGCGCGCGGCATATTCCCACTGGGAGATGCTGGAGTTTGACAGCCGCGCGGGCAGGCAGTCGGCGCTGCGGGAGCCTTCGCTGGTGACCGGCGTGCAGGGTGCGGCAAAGGCAAAAATCCGCCAGGTGCAGGGTCAGGCGCTCGACGAGCTGGCGGGGGAGCATCCGGTGACCCTCATCAACATGGACGTCGAGGGAGCCGAGCGGCTTGCCTTGCAGGGCTGCCGGCAGGTCATCACCCGCGACCGCCCGAAGATGCTGATTGCCGCCTACCACCGCAGCGAGGACCTGTTTGCGCTGCCGCAGCAGATTGCAGCCATCCGTCCCGATTACCGATTTTACCTGCGGCATTACCGGTACATTCCTGCGTGGGACGTAAACCTTTACTGCGTGTAGATTTCTTTAGCGCAGTGCATAGTTTCACAAAACATAGTCGGCAGAAAAATCAGACAAAAGGCAAAACATCCCCTGCCTTTATTGACAGAGCCTTGCCAAGTATAGTAAAATAATAAGATAGAAATGCAGACGCCCAGCGCATCCGAGCGCCTGTCAAACAACAGATGAACAGCAAGAGGAGTGTGAAGGTAATGCAGCAAAATCCGACCCAGGATATGCAGCCGCAGCTCAGCGCGGTTTGCAGCATGACCGGATATGGACGAGCCCGTCAGATGATTGGAAACAAGGAGATCACCGTCGAGCTGCGTTCGGTAAACCATCGTTTTCTGGAGTATTCCTCCCGTGTGCCGCGGGCATACGCCTATCTGGAAGATAAGCTGAAAAACCTTGTCAAAGGGTCGGTCTCCCGCGGCAAGGTGGATGTCACCCTGAGCGTGCAGACCATCAGCGGCACCGACACCCAGGTGGTCATCAACCACGACCTTGCCCGCTCCTACCTGGAGGCGCTGCGCGACCTTGCAGAGGATTTGCAGATTAAAAATGATGTGAGCGTTTCGCAGATGGCACGCTTTTCCGACATCTTCAGCGTGGTGAAGGTGGAGGAGAACGAAGAGGAAATGTGGCAGGCAGTCCAGCAGGTTGCACAGCAGGCAGTCCAGAATTTTGTCGATATGCGCAGGGCAGAGGGCGAAAAGATGAAGCAGGACCTGCTCAATCGCCTGCAAACCATCGAGCAGCTGGTAGCGCGGGTGGAGGAGCTTTCGCCAAAGACGGTAGAAAACTACACCAAGCGCCTGTATGCCAAATTGCAGGAGGTTTTGCAGAGCAATACAGTGGACGACCAGCGCGTTCTGACCGAGGCAGCGGTGTTTGCCGAAAAGATTGCCGTTGCAGAAGAAACGGTCCGCCTGGGCAGCCACATCCATCAGTTCCGTCAGATCCTCTCCTCCAGCGAGCCGGTAGGACGCAAGCTGGATTTTCTGGTGCAAGAATTTAACCGCGAGGCAAACACCATCGGCTCCAAGGCGCAGGATTTAGAGATTGCAAGGATTGTAGTCGATTTAAAATCCGAGATTGAAAAGATTCGTGAGCAGATACAGAACATCGAGTAACAGGTTCCGGCTGTTTTGGAAAGGAAGAAAATAGGGATGAAGTTAATCAACATCGGTTTTGGAAACATGGTTTCTGCAAACCGTCTTGTGGCAATCGTCAGCCCGGAGTCGGCGCCTATCAAGCGCATCATCTCCGATGCCAGGGAACGCGGCGGTCTAATCGACGCGACCTATGGACGCAGGACTCGTGCAGTCATTATCACCGACAGCGACCATGTGATCCTGTCCGCGGTGCAGCCGGAAACGGTAGCAAACCGGCTCAACGATGACGACGATGAGGAGGAACTGGAAGAGGATGAATAGAGGACAGTTGATCGTGGTATCCGGTCCAAGCGGGGTCGGAAAAGGAACGGTGCTCCAGCAGTATCTGGCAGGCAGACAGAATGTCGCGTATTCGGTATCTGCGACCACCCGTGCTCCGCGTCCCGGCGAAGAGGATGGGGTACATTATTTCTTTTTGAGCAAGGAGCAGTTTGAGCAAACGGCACAGTCGGGCGGTATGCTGGAATACGCCTGCTACAACGGCAACTATTACGGGACCCCAAAGGCGGCGGTGGAGCGTGAACGTCAGCAGGGAAACGACGTGATTTTGGAAATCGAGGTGCAGGGCGCCCTTCAGGTCAAAAAAAGCTGCCCGGATGCACTGCTCATCTTTGTGGCACCGCCGAGCTTTGAACAGCTTGCTCAACGGCTGCGCGGAAGGCAGACCGAGGACGAGCAGACGGTCAACAACCGTCTTGCCATTGCGCGAGGAGAGCTGGCGCAGGCGCAGCAGTACGACTATATCGTCGTCAATGATACCGTTGAACAGGCGGTGGAGGATCTTGACTGCATCGTCAGGGCAAACCGCTTTCAAACCAATAATATGAAAGAATTTCTTGATGAGGTGAATCATAATGCTTAGACCAGCAATGTCACAGATTATCCGCGAGGGAGAAAGCTATTATGCGTTTGTCGTTGCAGTTGCAAGACACGCAAGAGAAATCGCTGACTATTGGGCAGACAACGGTCTGCCGATGGAGAAAAAACCGGTCACCGCTTCGCTGGAGGATTTTGCTTCCGGTAAAGTGCGCGTTCGGGATATGGTAAAAATCAAGGGTGTGGACGAGGAAGCCCAGACCAGAGCGTAAAATAAATAATTTGGCTACGGGCGGCACAGCAGAAACGCTGCGGAACAATCAGACGCAGACAGCGCATGCCGTCCGTTGTTTTTTGTGAGAAAATCTTTGCACAGGCAGGAGGGAAAGCGCAGTGGTGGCAGATGTGGTGGTGGAAAATGCCTCCTATTCCTTTGACATCCCCTTTTCCTACCGGGTGCCCGGAAGGATGGAAGGACAGATTCGACCCGGGTGCAGGGTGCTGGTCCCATTTGGACGCTCCAACCGCTCCAAGCAGGGTCTGGTGCTGCACTTGCAGCCGCAGGACCCGCAGTCCCAGCAGCTCAAGCCCATCAAGATGCTGCTGGACCAAAAACCGCTGCTGGGTGAAGAACAGCTGTGGCTGCTGGAGCTGCTGCATCAGCGCACTTTTTGCACCTACTATGAAGGGCTGCGGGCGCTGGTGCCCAGCGGGCTGACCTTTCGCCTGAAGCTGATGTGTTCACTGGGAGAAGCAAGACCGCAGCAACCGACCGACAAGCAAAGGCAGCTGCTGGACTACCTGTCTGCAAAGAAAAAGCCGGTGGAGCTGGAGCATCTGCTCGAGCAGCTGGAGCTGGAGCGGGGAGAGGCGGACTTTGAGCAGCTGTTGGAGGAGGGTGCAATCCTGCTGACCGAGCAGGCGACCGAAAAAATTGCCGACAGCAAAGAGGTCATGGTGCGCAAGAGCGAGGACTGTGAGCAGAAGCTGGAAGGGGTCCGCCTGACGCCGGCAAGAAAAAAGGTGCTGGCACTGTTGGAGCAGACACCCTGCGCCTCCCTCAAGGAGCTGTGCTACTACGCAGGAACCACCCGACAGACGCTGGATAAGATGGAAAAAGCCGGACTGCTGTGCTACTACGGCAGGCAGGTCTTTCGCAGCCCGTATGCCGACAGGGAGGAGGAGAATCCGACACCGGTCACCCTCAATCCCTCGCAGCAGCAGGCGCTGGACGGTCTGTGGGAACAGTGGCAGCGGGGAGAAGGCTCCGCCTTGCTGTACGGTGTGACCGGCAGCGGAAAAAGCCAGGTCTATCTAAAGCTGGCAGAGCAGGTGCGCGCACAGGGCAAAGGGGTCATCATTCTGGTGCCGGAAATTTCCCTCACGCCGCAGACGGTCCGGCTGTTCCGCAGCCGATTTGGTCAGCGGGTGGCAGTGCTGCATAGCGGACTGACCATGGCAGAGCGCGCCGACGAGTACCGGCGCATCCAGCAGGGCTTGGCAGATGTGGTGGTGGGTACCCGCTCGGCGGTGTTTGCGCCGCTGGAAAAGATTGGGCTGATTGTGATTGACGAGGAGCAGGAGGGAGCCTATGCTTCCCAGCAGTCTCCGCGGTATCATGCGCGGGACATCGCCCGTGCGCGCTGTCACCGCCATCAGGCGCTGCTGCTGCTGGCATCGGCGACTCCGTCGGTGGAAACCTTCTATCAGGCACAGCGCGGGCGCATCCGGCTGTATACCCTGACCCATCGGTATCTGGGGAACCAGCTGCCGAAGGTGCAGATTGTCGATTCCACCCAAAGCTATGGCTTTGACATCAGCCAGGAGCTGACCGCCGAGCTGCTGGACAATCTCAAGGCGGGACAGCAGAGCATCCTGCTGCTCAACCGGCGCGGTTACCACACGGCAGTGCGCTGCAACAGCTGTCAGGAGGTGGTCAAGTGCCCCAACTGCTCGGTGGCTTTGACCTACCACAGTGCCAACCACCGGCTGATGTGCCACTACTGCGGCTATTCCCGCGATTTGGACCAGGATTGTCCCAACTGCGGCAGCAAGCTCATCAGCTACACCGGCAGCGGGACCCAGCGCATCGAGGACGAACTGCACCGCCTGTTTCCGCAGGCAAAGATTTTGCGGATGGACTTGGACACCACCATGTCCCGTATGTCGCATGAAACCAAGTTTGGAGAGTTTGCACAGGGCAAGTATCAAATCATGGTGGGGACCCAGATGGTTGCCAAGGGACTCAACTTCCCGGATGTGACGCTGGTGGGTGTGCTGGGAGCGGACCAGTCGATTTTTTCCCAGGATTTTCGTGGGTGTGAACGGGCGTTCTCACTGCTGACCCAGGTGGTCGGTCGGTGCGGACGCGGCAGGCTGCCGGGCAGGGCGCTGATTCAGACCGCCGTGCCGCAGCATCCGGTCATTTTGCAGGCGGCAAGGCAGGATTACGACAGCTTTTACGCCGATGAAATCAAAAGCAGGAAGCTGGGACTCTACCCACCGTTTTGCACCCTTTGCCAGGTGGGATTTTCCGGGGAACAGGAAGAAAAGGTGTGCGCGGCGGCGATGTGGTTTGCCAAACACTTTGGGCAGAGGGCAAAAAAGGATTACCCGGATTTGCCGCTGCGGCTGATGAATCCCTGCGAGATGGCTTTGGCAAGAATCGCAGGAAAGTATCGCTACGGAGTGATGATCAAGTGCCGGATGAGCGAGCGTTTTTCCCGCCTGATGTGGGAGATGCTGCGGGCGTTCGACAGTGAAAAAAATAACCGTTCGGTCCATATCTGGGTGGATATGAACGGAAACGACCTTTAATATACAAAAGATGACAGAGTGAAAGGATGTTTTAGAAGATGGCAATTCGCAATATTGTAAAAGATACCGATGGATATGATACCCTGCATAAAAAATGCCGTCCGGTCACAGACTTTAATCAGAAGCTGTGGGATTTGCTGGACGATATGGCACAGACGATGTACAAAGCACAGGGTGTAGGACTGGCAGGTCCGCAGGTCGGAATGCTCAGACGGGTGTTTGTCATCGACGTAGGAGAGGGAATCCTGGAGTTTGTCAACCCGGAGATTCTGGAAACCTCCGGCACGCAGGAGGGAGCAGAAGGCTGCCTTTCTTTCCCCGGCGAATACGGCATGGTGGAAAGACCAAACCATGTCAAGGTGCGCGCACAGAACCGCATGGGCGAATGGTTTGAGCTGGAGGGCGAAGAGCTGCTTGCACGCGCCATCTGCCACGAGAACGACCATCTGGACGGCGTGGTCTTTAAAGACCGGATGTCCCGCCTGCTGACCGAAGAGGAACTGGCGGACTAAGGATAGGGGAGGCAAAACAGCATGAGGATTGTATTTATGGGTACACCGGAGTTTGCCGCTGCCTCGCTTGAGCAGCTGCTGACCACCCGGCACGAGGTCGTGGGTGTGTTCACCCAGCCGGATAAGCCAAAGGGCAGAGGCTACAAGCTGGTACCGCCGCCGGTCAAGGAACTGGCACTGGCGCATCAGATCCCGGTGTTCCAGCCGCAGAAGATGCGCGACGGGCAGGCACTGGAAATTTTGCAGCAGCTGCAGCCGGAGCTGATTGCGGTGGTTGCCTATGGAAAACTGCTGCCAAAGGAAATTTTGGAGCTGCCAAAGTACGGCTGTATCAACGTACATGGTTCGCTGCTGCCAAAATACCGCGGTGCAGGTCCAATCCAGTGGAGCATCATCGACGGAGAAAAAACGACCGGTGTCACCACCATGTACATGGGCGAGGGACTGGACACCGGCGATATGATTTTAAAGAAGGAGACCCCCATCGGGGAGAACGAGACCTATGGGGAGCTGCACGACCGTCTGGCAGTCATCGGTGCGCAGGCGCTGGTGGAAACGG
>FR880127.1:7310-8693 GCA_000435195.1 Clostridium sp. CAG:169
ACAAAAAGATTGCAAAGCTGGACTTTGCACAGCCGGCAACCAAGCTGCATGACCTGATTCGAGGATTATCGCCATGGCCGGTTGCCCATACTACCTTTGAGGGCAAGCTGCTCAAGGTCCACCGCGCAGTAGTTGCGCAGGCACAGGGCGACTGCGGACCGGCAGGAAAGGTGCTTGACAGCAAAAAGCTGATTGTTGCCTGCGGCAGCGGTGCGCTCGAATTGCAGCAGGTGCAGCTGGAGGGCGGAAAACGCATCAGCGGAGAAGATTTTATGCGCGGCAGAAAGGCACAGCAGCTGGGCGAGTAATTTACTAAAGCGGTATATACTCTTCATAACTGATTCAAATTTGTCCCATATAATGGAAGAATGGAGCTCCCTTTGCTTTTTTAAGGGAGAGAACATGAGAATAATTGAAGAGAGGAATCGACCATGTTTTATTACTATTTTGACCGTTACTATTGGATTTTGATTGTACCGGCGATGCTGTTTGCCATGTGGGCGCAGACCAAGGTCAACAGCACCTACAACCGATACAACCGGGTGTACAGCGCAAGAGGCATGAGCGCAGCACAGGTCTGCCGGCAGATTTTGGACGAAAACGGATTGTTCCATATCCGTGTGGAGCACGTTTCGGGCAAGCTGACCGACCATTATGACCCGAAGGCAGGTGTCATCCGCCTGTCGGACAGCGTTTATGCCAGCAGCTCGGTGGCAGCCATCGGTGTGGCAGCGCACGAAGCCGGGCACGCGGTCCAGTATGCGGTGGGATATGTCCCCATCAAGGTGAGAAATGCGGTCATCCCGCTCAGCCAGTTTGGTTCCTCGCTTTCCATGCCGGTGCTGCTGATTGGTCTGCTGTTTAACCAGGGCATCCTGGTGCAGCTGGGCATTGTGCTGTTTTCCACCGTTGCGCTGTTTCAGCTGATTACCCTGCCGGTGGAGTTTGATGCAAGCTCCCGTGCCCTCAAGACGCTGGAGGGCTATCAGCTGCTGGATTCGCAGGAAACCCAGATGGCAGGCAAGGTGCTCAAAGCAGCGGCTTTGACCTATGTGGCGGCACTGCTGTCCAGCTTGGCACAGCTGTTCCGTCTGATCATGCTGTATGGCAGAAGAAACGACGACTAACTCACCATCAGGGTGCAGGATGCACCGGACAGGATATACACAAATACAGAAATTGCAGACAGAAAGGATATTCCACTATGCCGGAGATGACAGCCAGACAAGCAGCGGTGCAGGCGCTGATGCGGGTAAACCACGAGGGAGGATACTCCAACCTGGTACTAAATGAAACGCTGAAAAAAGCACAGCTTTCCCAGACCGATGCGGCATTTGCCAGCAAGCTGTTCTACGGTGCGCTGGAACGGCGGCTGACGCTCGA
>FR880127.1:8705-9061 GCA_000435195.1 Clostridium sp. CAG:169
GCGGCTGACGCTCGACCACATCATCAGCAGCTACTCGAAAAAGCCGGTGGCAAAGCTGACCCCTGCGGTAGCGGATATTCTGCGGATGAGTCTGTACCAGCTGCTGTATCTGGACAGTGTGCCCGATTCGGCAGCGGTGAACGAGGCGGTCAAACTGACCCGCCAGATGAAGGCGTCAAGCGCCTCCGGCTTTGTCAATGCGGTGCTGCGCAGCTTTATTCGGGATGAAAAGAAGATTCCCACCGTTCGCGGCAATCGTCTCAAAAAACTGGAGGTCCAATACTCCTGCCCGCAGTGGCTTATCAAAATTCTGCTCGACAGCTACGGTGAGCAGCAGACAGTAGCGCTGCTGGAGC
>FR880127.1:9079-10535 GCA_000435195.1 Clostridium sp. CAG:169
TGCTGGAGCACAGCCTGGAGCGCCCGCCGCTGTATGCGCGGGTCAATACCACCAGAACAAGCGCACAGCATTGCATCGAGCTTTTGCAGCAGCAGGGTGTGCAGGTACAGCAGGAGGAAGCACTGACCGACTGCCTGCGTTTAAATGCAACTGCCTCCATCGAGCGGCTGCAGGCGTTTGAACAAGGGCTGTTTTATATACAGGACAAATCCTCCCAGATGTGTGCAGCTTCGCTGGAAGCACAGCCGGGGGAACGCATTTTGGACTGCTGTGCGGCGCCCGGATCGAAGACCTTCACCATTGCACAGCAGATGCAGGGCGAGGGTCAAATCATCAGTTGTGACATCTTTGAAGAGAAGGTAAAAAAGATACAGGCGGGTGCGGCGCGTCTGGGACTTTCCTGTGTCGATGCGCGCTTGCAGGACGCTTCGGTTTACGACCCGCAGCTGGGCGAGTTTGACCGGGTGCTGTGCGATGCGCCCTGCTCGGGCATCGGAATCATCGGGCGCAAGCCGGAAATCAAATATAAAGAGGAAGCACAGCTGAGCGACCTGCCGCAGCTGCAGCTGAAGATATTGGAAAACGTCTGTCGTTATGTTAAGGTGGGCGGACGGCTGGTCTACTCCACCTGTACACTGCTGCCGAATGAGAACACCAAGGTGGTCGAGCAGTTTTTGCAGCGTCACAGCGAGTTTGAACCGTTGATTCTGCCGCAGCGGGTATTGCAGGCGGCAAACAGCACACCGACCTGGGCGCTGACACTGCTGCCGCAGATGGCGCAGACCGATGGATTTTTTATTGCAGGGATGAAGAGGGTAAGATAAATGAGTTTGGAGCAGAAAAACGACTGGGAACAGAAGATAGACATCAAATCGCTGGAGCTGGAGGAGCTGACCGAACAGCTGGTCCAGATGGGTCTGCCAAAATTTCGCGGCGGGCAGGTCTATTCCTGGCTTCATGAAAAACGGGTGGACAGCTTTGAGCAGATGAGCAATCTGTCAGCGGCACTGCGCCAGCAGCTGGCACAGCGGTACTACATAAATTCGCTGACCATTATCAAAAAGCTGGTGTCCAAAATCGACGGCACCCAAAAGTATCTGCTGCGCCTGGCGGACAACAACTGCGTGGAAGCGGTTTTGATGAAATATAAGTATGGAAATTCGGTCTGCATCTCCACGCAGGTCGGCTGCCGCATGGGATGCAAATTCTGCGCATCCACCTTGGCAGGACTGGTGCGCTCGCTGCGTCCTTCCGAGATGCTCGATGAAATCTACACCCTGACCCGCGACAGCGGACAGCGGGTGAGCAATGTGGTGCTGATGGGCATTGGAGAGCCGCTGGATAACTACGACAATGTCATGAAATTTTTAAATATCCTCTCCTCCGAGCAGGGCTACAACCTGAGCCTGCGGCATCTGTCGCTGTCCACCTGCGGACTGGTGGACCGAATTTATGA
>FR880128.1 GCA_000435195.1 Clostridium sp. CAG:169
GGATGCCGTCCTTTGGAGCGCACAGGAGCTGGAATTTGCCGAAGCGGAAAGCCGCCTGTACCACGGCGGGATGTACCGCCTGTGGCAGGACGGATGTCCGGTAGGGGTGTGCAATCTGTACCGTTATACAGCGGACAAGGTGATTGTCAAGGAATTGCTGACCGAGCCGGAGGTTTGTGCCGAGCAGCTGGTAAAACAGATTTGCAGCGGCTTTGAGGGAGGTTCAATCGAGTTTCGTTTGCACCCGCAGCTGGATTTGGGACAGAAGGTGCCTGCGGGGATGCTCCGCTTTTACACACGGGAGCGCCCTTTGGCAAGTGGACAGGCATATCTGCCGTTTATTTTGGATTGAGCGATGAAATAGAGAGAAAAGCAAAAAGGAGTTGGGAATAGATGGTGACAATCTTTCTTGCACAGGGCTTTGAGGAGATGGAGGCATTAGCGCCGCTGGACCTGTTGCGTCGGGCAGGGATACCGGTGCAGACGGCAGCTGTTACCGACAGCAGGCTGTCGGCAGATGAAAAAGCGGCGGATCGACTGGTGGTGACCGGAAGCCACGGAGTTCGCTTTGTCTGTGATTTGGCGGCAGAACAGGTGACCGAAGAGCAGATGCAAATGCTGGTGCTGCCGGGCGGGATGCCTGGGACTAAGCATCTGGGAAGCAGTCCGCTGGTCGACCGCTGGCTGCGCTATGCACAGCAGAAGGGCGTGTTTATCGGCGCCATCTGTGCAGCACCCTCGGTGCTGGGCGAAAAGGGGATGCTGCAAGACCGCAGTGCCACTGCCTTTCCGGGCTTTGAGCCGAAGGGAGCAATCTGCACCGGTCAGGGCGTGGTGCGCGACGGGCAGTACATCACCGCAAAGGGAGCGGGAGTCTGCATTGAATTTGGTCTTGAGCTGGTCAGCTGCCTGGCAGGAGAAGCGACCGCTCGACAGATAAAGGAAGAGATCCAATGCCAAAGATAGATTTAAGAGAATACAAAAAAGAAATCCGCTCCCAGATGCGCCGCATCCGTCGGGAGATGAGCCCGCAGACGGTGCAGGAAAAGAATGACCGTATCTATAAACGGTTGATTGCCACCCAGCAGTACCGCCGGGCAAAGACAGTGGTGGTCTATGTTTCCAAGGAGCTGGAGGTGGACACCCGCCGTCTGATGGAGCACGCATGGGCAGACGGCAAACAGGTGGCTGCACCCCGCTGTGTGGAAAACACACGACTGATGAAGATGCACCTGATTGGCAGCATGGAGGACCTGGAGGAGGGAGCCTATGGCATCCTGGAGCCATACAGCAATCTGCCGGTGCTGGAGGATACCACTAACGCCATCTGCATTGTACCCGCCTTCTGCAACGATTACCGCGGCTATCGGGTGGGCTACGGCGGCGGCTACTACGACCGCTATCTTTCCACCTTTCAGGGAGTGAAGATCGGAGTTAATTACAGCGACTGTGTGCGCCCAAAGCTGATTGGAGGTCGGTATGATGTGCCGGTAGACCTGCTGGTCACCGACCGCTATCTGCGCAGATGTACCACAAGACCTTCGGTCAGACACAGAAAACCTGTAAGACAGGGGACAAAAGGAGATGCACGATGAAAAACGAACAGGACCGCGAACAGTTGCAGCGGTATTTCGGACAGGGAAACAACAGTGACCCGTTAAAAAACAGCAATCGCTCCAAGCGCAGCGAGGACCTCTCCTTCGACCAGACCCAGTGGTTTGTATCGGAGGACGGGCAGGATGAGGACGATTTTGAACAGGAGGAGCCACAGCCGCAGGAGGATTTCCTTCCAAACGGCGGCAAAAAGAAAAAACGCAGACAGTCCCGTTTGAGCCGATTTGCTCAAAGTTTTGTGCTGATCTGCGTCTTTGTGGGAGCAGCAATCTTTTTAGCCTACTTTGCACTGATCAGTGCCAGTGACCTGTTGGGTCTGGGACAGCCGGACCAGCAGATTGAGGTCACTCTGACCGAGGAGCAGGCATCTTCACTGAGCAAGACCGCACAGGTGCTCAAGGACAAGGGTGTCATCTCCGGCAAGCTGGTGTTTGAGCTGTATGGAAAGCTCAAGGACAAGGAAGGCTCCTTCCTTGCAAAGACCTTCGTCCTCAACAACAAATGGGGATATGACCAGATTATGGACCATCTGGCATACGACAATGTAGAGTCGGACATTGTCAGCGTCACCTTCCGAGAGGGTATGACCCAACGACAGATCGGTGAGCTGCTGGAGGAAAACAAGGTCTGCACCGCCGACGAATTCTATCAGGCGCTGGACGAAGGGGATTATTCCTCCTACGACTTTGCAGGTCTGGTGCCGGACGACGAATCGCTGCGCTTTAGAAAGTATGAGGGATATATCTTCCCGGACACCTATGAATTTTATACCAATATGAATCCGAAAGAGGTCGTCAGAAAGTTCTTCAGCAACTTTGACAACAAGGTGGATTCCGAGGTGATGCAGGAGATTCGCAGCCTTTCCAATGGACTGGGTGAACTGGACAACCTGATTACCCTGGCATCGATTATCCAGAAGGAAGCGACCGACCTGGAAAATATGAAGATGGTATCTTCGGTATTCCACAACCGTCTGAACAACAGCGGAACCTATCCGTATCTGCAATCGGATGCAACCGGCAACTATATCCGCGATGACATCCGTGTCTTTATGACCGAGGACAATCAGCAGATGTATGATGCTTATGACACCACCAAGGTGGTGGGTCTGCCGGTCGGACCGATCTGTAACCCGGGTATGGATGCCATCGAAGCGGCTATCCATCCGGCACAGAGCGATTATTATTACTTTGTATCGGACGATGCAGGCACCTATTACTTTGCATCCACTCTCGATGAACACAACGCCAACATCCGTAAGGCAAAGGCAGTGAATGCGCAGCTCAAGGAAAGTCAGGCGGTTAAGGAAAGCGGAAACTAACAGGCAGGACAAACAACAACGGAGGAAGATTATGGCAGAACATTTTGCGGCACAGCGCGACCACTACCCGGAGGTGCTGGCGCCGGTGGGCGATTTTGAACGGCTGACCTATGCGGTCAACTACGGAGCGGATGCGGTCTATCTGGGAGGCACTGCCTTCGGGATGCGCACCTCGTCGGCAAATTTTGATTTTGATACCATGAAAAAGGCAGTGGAATATGCTCATGCCCGGGATGTCAAGGTCTATCTGACCTGTAATACCCTGCCGCTCAACAGCGAGGTCGAGCAGCTGAGCGATTATTTGAAGAGCGCACGGGATGCCGGCGTGGATGCAGTGATTGTAGCGGACATCGGCGTGCTGATGGAGGCAAAGCGGGTGATCCCGGAGGTGGACATCCACATCTCCACCCAGACCGGCATCGTCAACTATCTGACCGCCAACGAGCTGTACAAGATGGGAGCAAAGCGGGTAGTGCTGGCGCGTGAGCTGCCGCTGGAGGACATCCGCCGCATCCGCGATAAAACGCCGCCCGAGCTGGAAATAGAAGCGTTTGTACACGGAGCAATGTGTATGTCCTTTTCGGGCAGATGCCTGCTGTCCAACTATATGATTGGCAGGGATGCCAACCGCGGCGAGTGCGCACAGCCTTGCCGCTGGGGATACCATCTGGTGGAAGAAAAACGCCCGGGGCAGTATTTCCCCATCTATGAGGACGAGAAGGGCAGCTATATCCTCAATGCAAAGGATATGTGCATGATCGAGCATCTGGACAAGGTCATCGATGCAGGTGTTACCTCACTGAAGATTGAGGGAAGGGCAAAGTCCTTCTACTACGTGGCAGTCATCACCAATGCCTATCGTCAGGCGGTCGACCTCTACCGCAAGGACCCGCAGCATTTTGTGCTGCCTTCCTGGCTGGAGGAGGAGACCCGCAAGGTCAGCCACCGGCAGTATTCCACCGGATTTTATTTTGGCAGACCGGAGCAGGGACAGTACTACGAAAACGCAGGCTATGTCCGTCAGTGGGATGTGGTAGCGGTGGTGGATAAAACCGAAGGGGACACCCTTTACTGCACCCAGCGCAACAAGTTTTCTCTGGGAGAAACGGTGGAAATCATCTGTCCGCACAGCACAGTAGAGGATCGCCCGCTTTCCTACACCGTCACCTCTATCACCGATGAGCAGGGCAATCCGCGCGAGTCGGCAAACAACGCCATGATGAAGCTGACGATGCCGGCAAAAGGACTGGTGCTGGAGGCAGGCTCCATCATCCGCCGCGCCGCAGAACAATAAGACAGAAAAGAGGAGACAGACTATGGCAGAAACCATTGAGTTTAAATTTGATACCCAGCTGCTCATCGAAGGCTGTATCATCGACGAGGACCGGCTCAATGATTATATCACCGAGCATTTTCGCGGGGACTGTTTGATTGTAGTCGGGGACGAAGAGCTGATGAAGCTGCATTTTCATACCAACGAGCCTTGGCAGGTGCTGGAATACTGCGCCTCCCTGGGAGAAATCTTTGATATTGTTGTAGAGAATATGCAGCGCCAATCGGAGGATTTGCACGGCTAATTTTGGGATAAAGAAACAGGGAGAGCAAGCTTTTAGCTTGCTCTCCCTGTTTTGTTTAGGGGAGGGAAATGGAGTCCTTTGGAAGATTTTCCCATTCCTCCTTTAACAAAGAATAGCAAAGGGTATCACTTTGATCGCGGGCGTGTTTTCGTAATCTGCCCTCGAAGGTGAAGGAGCATTTTTCCAGAACCCGTGCGCTATTCTGATTATGCGACCGAACCCAGGCAGCAATCACCAGCAGATTCATTTCTGCAAAACCATAATCCACCATTCTTTTTAATGCCTGTGTTGCATAGCCTTTGTTTCGATACTTTTTGGCAATAGCGTACTCCAATTCCATATAGCCATCATAGCGATTCATGTCACTTAGGTTTATAAATCCCACAAAGTCGAGGTCTCTCTTGTCAATGATTACCTGAAAGCCCTTGTTGTTTTTCCAATGTCGGATGGTATTCTGACTGTCTGCAACAGAATCGTAGAAATGAATGCCGCTGGCTCTTAAAGCAGGATCGAGACACATTTCATACAAAGGTTCTGCATCGGTGTCTTGCCAGTTTCTCAATAGTAAATCTTTTGTTTCCATAGATGGGTCCTCCACAAATAGGAATTGTTCTACTTGATAAAGTATATCATAAAATGAACTTGAGTGTTACTGCCTGTAAGAAAAACACCCGAAAGTTTTTAAACTTTCGGGTGTTTTGGGATTCGGGATTGTTTTATTCGATATAGGAAACGAGAGATTAGTCGTCCACCGAGCCGGTGACCTCCTGACCGATATTGAGGATATGGTCGCCGATACGCTCAAAGTCGGTGAGCATCTCCGAATAGAGCACACAGCCTTCATCGGAGCATTTTCCGGTCTGCATACGGTCGATCTGACCCTGGCGGAAGCTTTCGGTCATGTCGTCGATCTTCTGCTCGATGGATTCGATCGAGTGCAGACTTTCGCTGTTTGCCTGATTGTCCAGCAACAGATCAAGAGCATCGCAGCAGACTTCCTTCATCTGCTCGATCTGGACCATGACCTCCTTGGAGAAGGTAATCTGTTTTTCTTTGATCATGTTGGTGTATTCGCAGATGTTCATAGCGTGGTCGCCGATGCGCTCGAGGTTGCCGCAGACCTTAAAGAGTGCGCTCATGTACTGGGAATCCTTCGGGTTGCGCTCTTTGACCAGCATACGGGAGATGTACTTGGAGATTTCCTTGTTCAGATAGTCGATATACTCCTCACGATTGCGTACATCTTCCACCAGAGCAAGGTTATTGTCATGGACAGCATCAAAGCTCAAGCCAACGTTTTCGCGGGTCATTTGGGTCATGCGAATCAGCTCGTTGCGGATGGCAGTGATGGCGATCGCAGAGATACCGATTTTGGTTTCGCCGCGATTTTCAATCGGAATAAACGGCTGGATGTACTCCAGGTGCATGACATCGTCGCGCTCCTCCGGCAGGTCCGGCAGGATGCGGGTCGCCAGTTTGGCAAGATAAGTGCCGAACGGGATGAGCAGGATGGTGGTGGTGATATTAAAGATGGTGTGCATATTGGCAATCTGTGCCGAAACGTTGTTCGGGGTAAAGCCTTCGATCAGAGTGGTGAAAGGAGTTAAGATACAAATAATGGTGAACAGGGTAGTACCAATGATGTTAAAGAGAAGATGGATAATAGTGGTACGCTTTGCAACACGGCTGGTACCGATAGAAGCCAGGACAGCGGTGATACAGGTACCGATATTCTGACCGAACAGCACATAGACAGCCTGTGGCAGACCGATTACACCGCTGCTGGCAAGTGCCTGCAGGATGCCGACCGACGCCGAGGAGGACTGAATGATGGCAGTAAAAATAGCACCGGCAAGGATGCCCAGAACAGGGTTGGAGAAGCGGGTGATGATGTTGACAAAGGTCTCCGATTCGCGCAGAGGAACCATTGCCGCACTCATCATATCCATACCGATGAACAAAATACCCAGACCGGCGATAATCTTGCCGTAATGATGCAGCTTTTCATTTTTCAAAAAGACGATGAATGCTACACCGATGAATGCGAACAGCGGAGCGATTGCGCCGACATCCAGAGCGATAAGCTGACCGGTAATGGTGGTACCGACGTTAGCACCCATGATAATCCACACAGCCTGCTGCAGGGTCATCATGCCGGAGTTTACAAAGCCGACGACCATGACGGTGGTTGCAGACGAGGATTGGATGACAGCGGTGATGACAGCGCCGACGACGACGCCAAGAAAACGGTTTGCGGTCAGTTTTTCCAGAATTTTTTTCATGCGGTTACCGGCGGCGGCTTCCAAGCCGTTGCTCATCATCTGCATTCCGTACAGGAACAGACCAAGACCGCCAAGCAGACCAATCAAATCAGTTAACTTCACAGATGCTTCCTCCATAGTTTACATAAATTTATTCTTCTATTAACTTTATACACAATAAATGGATTTATTTCAAGAAGAAATCCGAAGATTTAACACGATTTTACAGGAATTTAACATAAGTGGTAAATAAACCGGAGGGATGTGTAGAAAATTCATTCAAAACAGAAAGGAAGAATTTTACAAAAAATGGAAATTAACCGTAAAACGTCTGATTACGGCTTTTTTTTGATGGTTGTAAAGAAAAAGGACCCGAGCTGAAATACAGCCATGGGGTCCTTTACAAAGTTATTCTTCCATCTGTTTTCCCAAAAATCCGGCAGCGGCACACAAAAGCTTTTCCTCTGCTTCGCTGGGTTGATCGGAGTCCTCACCCAACAGCACCACACTGCCGCAGACATCGCCTGCGGAGATGATGGGAAAAGCTATCAAAGCGGTGCGCTCTATGCCTTCCACCGGATACAGCGGATGCTCCTGCGGGGAAAGGATATAGCTCTTTCGCTGGTCGCACAGCTGCTCGAGAGCAGGGGAAATTCGTCGCTCCAGCAACTCCTTTTTCGGGACACCGGCGGCAGCGACCACATGGTCACGGTCACAGACGATCACCGCTTTACCACTGGTCTTGTGCAGGATGTCCGCATACTGGGCAGCAAAAGCGGACAGCTCACCGATGGGAGAATATTTTTTAAAGATGACCTCGCCGTCGTTGCTGGTGAAAATTTCCAACGGGTCACCCTCGCGGATGCGCAGGGTGCGGCGGATTTCCTTGGGAATGACCACACGACCCAGGTCATCGATTCTTCTAACGATTCCGGTAGCTTTCATAACAGTACGCTCTCCTTATCAGTTTGGTTTGTGCTGATAGTGTTTGCTGTCCTGCGGGAAAATATGCAAGCGGTTTTGGCAGCTTTTTTTAAAAGAGAGGGAAAATAGCACAGGAAACTTTTGACAAAAAGAAAAAAGCGTCTAT
>FR880129.1 GCA_000435195.1 Clostridium sp. CAG:169
GCTTTTTCTGCCATCTCGCGCGGATTATAGAACTTGTTGAGGATCAAAGTCTGCGCCATCATAAACAGGTTGGACAAAATCCAGTACATACCAACGCCTGCCGGCACCTGGAATGCGATGTACAGCGACATCAGCGGGGAAACAAACATCATGACCTTCATGGTGCCGGCTCCCGGACCTTCCATTGCTGCCGGATTGATCTTCATCGAAATCCAGGAAACTGCAAATGCGGTCACACCGGACAGAATCGGGATCAGCATCAAAACGTTCAGTCCAAACGAAGGGGTTTCGCCCAGGTTGATTCCTAAAAAGTTCAGGTTGAACGACTGAACTGCGTTGATAAAGTCAGCTCCCATGGCGGAATATGCCTCAGGATTTGCCTGTACCGAAGAGATGATTGCGGTCTGCGGCGAATATTGGCTGAATGCAATTCCCAAGCCCTTGAGAATCTCTGTTGCCTGTGCAATCACTTCGTTGCTCATGCCCAGGATGTGACGCATCGGGTTGTAGATAACGTCGATGAGTCCAAACAGAACCAGGAAGGTAATCAGCATCGGAAGACATCCGCCTGCCGGATTGTACTTCTCCCGCTCATAGAGCTTCTGCATCTCTTCGTTCATCTTCTGCTGGTTCTTTGCATACATCTTCTGGATTTCCTGCATCTGCGGCTGGATTGCTGCGATCTTAGCAGAAGATTTCTGCTGCTTGATGGACAGCGGCACCATTACCAGCTTGATTAACAGGGTAAACAGGATCAGCGACCAGCCGTAGCTGTGCAGCAGATTGTACAGCAGCCGCATAATAAGCCCTAGCGGGTAACCAAGAATATACATCGAAAACCTCCAATTCTGCACCCATGCTGCAAAACCTTCCGCACGGATGCTGCGCGCCTGCAGCTTCTTTTTACAGCGCGACTTCTTTTGTGCCCAGCAGGACATTTCTGGTAAAGGTCGGTATTATCTGTCCTCTCTCCATTTTTCGGGCACCGGATCATAGCCTCCGGGGTGAAACGGGTGACATTTCAAGATGCGCCGCAGCGCAAGATAACCGCCCCGCAGCGCGCCAAATCGCTCAATAGCGGTAAAGGCATACGCTGAACAGGTCGGATAAAAACGACATCGCGGCGGAAAAAGGGGGGAAATCGCCTTTTGATAAAAGCGAATCAACAAAAGCATCAGTCGTTTGATCATGCTGCCGACGCCTCCCTTTGCTTTCCTTCCTTATAATACATCCTTTGTCTTTCCCTTATTGTTCTCTTGCAGCTCCCCTGTGTTCGGAAGCCTTCTGCCCTTTGGGCAGATTCTTTTTGGGTGATCGTCCCTTTGCTTTTGCTGGATTGGCGTTTGGTTTGGACTTGTCCGGTCTTGTAAGGCTCTGGATTTGTTTTTTGAGGACCGGTTCGAGTTCGGTTGATTTTGCCTGCGGCGTTTTCATCCGCGCAACAAACACAAAATCCCATCCCTGCTCGATTTGGGTGTTCACCTGAGCAAACGCCGCCCGTATGATTCTCTTGCAGCGATTGCGACAGACTGCCTTTCCGATTTTTTTGGTGACGGTAATACCGATGCGGTTATAGCCCAGGCGATTTTTGCTGGCATAGGTAACGATCAACGGATGGACAGCGCTGCTTCCTTTATAATAAAGGCGCCGGAAATCTCTGTTGAGCTTTAAGGTAGTCTTTTTATTCAAAGCGTCTCCTCCATCCTGTGATAGATAAAAAGAAAGACCACTTATCGGGATAAGTGGCCTGCTTATTCTGGAATGAAAGGTGGAAGGCAGAATAAACAGAGCCTGCCCCTGTCTCCTACCGGTTTATTATAAACCGTCATTCCCCTCAAAATGCAGCCAGCGCCGCCTCAAGCGGCTCCGGTCTGCTTTGTCAAACAGCGATTAGTAGCTCAGCTGCTTTCTGCCTTTTGCTCTTCTGCGTGCGAGAACTTTGCGGCCATTTTTGGTAGCCATTCTCTTTCTGAAGCCGTGCTCTTTCTTTCTCTGCAGCTTCTTTGGCTGATAGGTTCTGATCATTCTTCTCGACCTCCCTTCAAGACGAAACCTTACAGAATAGAATTATAGACAAAAAAGCCGCAAAAGTCAAGAGAATCAAAGGGTTTCTCCCCTTTAAATTTCCGAAATATTTTATCCAAATCCTTTTTTCTTCCTCCTTTTTGCCGGGCATCGGCTCTGGGAGTGGTGTACAGCTGCTATCTTGCACTCACTTTTTTCCGGTTTTAGATGCGTTTGGCTTCTGATGTTTCCTTCCCTCATTTTTCTGTTTTTGGCGCTGTCCATAAAAACTTCCAAAAAATTCATCTGTAATCTGTTTAGGATTACCCGTTAAAAACAGTTGAAAGCCCTTGAAATCCCCCTCTTTTTTATGTTAAAATATTGTGTGTAAAAGTCGTTGAAAAATTGTTTTCCAAATCCTTTCCACTTATTTTCACAATCTTCCTACCATCTCTTTCCCTGATGCGGAAAGCTTGTTGGCGGATTCGTGGATTGATTGTGGAATCCAATTCAAGGCTGTGAAACAAAACCGCATATTTATTCACCCCCTGCAAAGCTCTGGAGGGGGTTTTCCTATCTGCGCCTGCATTGGTGAAATCCTGCCGGGATTTGGGAGTACCGGCAAGGACAGGCTATCATCTGATAGATGTGGTTTTGATCAATCAAGAAGGGGACCGAGCTATGGAATCGTTTAAGGAATTATTTGAGATGGTCAAGGAATACACGCGACAATATGTGATTGACTCGCATGAACTGTCGGAGATTGCCTATCAGGTCTGGATCAAAAGCCTGGAGCCGGTAAGCTTTGACGGAAATACTGCCGTGTTGTTCATTAAAGCTGAATTTATGAAGAAGATCGTGGAAGAAAAATACCTCGGTCTGCTCAACCGCGCCTTCGAGGCCGTGGTTGGTTTTCCGGTACAAATCGAGATTCGTTGTGAAACCTCCGGTCAGTCCGACCGCTCGGAGGGCACCGCTTCGGTGCAGACCTCCTCTGCTTCTCCGGTTTTGCCATCCTACAGCCAGGAAGAGATCGACATGAACAGCCAAGGCGGAGAATACGAATATACCTTCTCCACCTTTATCGTGGGCAGCTCGAACAAATTTGCACAGGCAGCCTGTCGTGCCGTTGCACAAAATCCTGCCAACGCCTACAATCCCCTGTTCATCTACGGTGGATCCGGTTTGGGCAAAACCCACCTGTTATATGCCATCGCCGCAGAAATCAAAGAAAACCGCCCCAATACCAACGTCATTTATGTAAAAGGTGAAGAGTTTACCAACGAACTGATTGCTGCTATCGGTGCCGAATCCACCAAAGAATTTCACGATAAATACCGCCAGGCAGACGTCCTTCTGGTCGATGACATCCAGTTTATCGGCGGCAAGGAGAGCACCCAGGAGGAATTTTTCCACACCTTTAATTCCCTTTACCAGGCAGGCAAGCAGATTGTCCTGACCTCCGACCGACCGCCAAAAGAGATCAAAACACTGGAGGAGCGACTGCGCACCCGCTTTGAATGGGGACTGATTGCCGACATTCAGCCACCGGATTTTGAAACCAGAATTGCCATTATCAAGCGCAAAGCCGAATTGCTGGACCTGGATATTCCGAATGTAGTGGAGGAATACATTGCCAACCACGTCAAAAACAACATCCGTCAGCTGGAAGGGGTGGTTAAAAAGCTCAACGCCTATAATAAACTGGCACAAACCCCGCCTTCCATCCTGCTTGCGCAAAGTGCAATCCGCGAAATTTTAACCGATAACCAGCCAATTCCTGTAACGGTGGAGCGGATCATCTCAGAGGTCGGTCGTACCTTCGGCGTCAGTGCCGAGGACATCCGTTCTTCCAAGCGTTCCTCTCAGATTTCCAATGCCCGTCAGATTGCTATGTATGTCATCCGCGAAATTACGCAGATGTCGATGGCAGCTATTGGAAATGAATTTGGCGGCAGAGACCATTCCACCGTGGTTTACGCAACCGGACAGGTTGTCAAAAACATGAAGCAGGACACCAAATATAAAGAAACTGTCGAGGACATCATCAAAAATATTCGTGACGCATAATCTGTCGTGATTTTTCCACAGATCATCCGGCAGAAACTTTTGAAAGGGGTGGGGGAAAGTTCGTTCCTCACCCCTTTTTCAGAATCCTTTTCTTTTAATTTCCCCCATTTCACATTTTTTATTTCCACAGATTCCTCCTCCCCTTTTTATTCTCCTGTTCTCTTTCTGTTCTCACCGTTATCTTCACATATTTTCAACTATTTCCACCATTTTTTCAACCATTTTCCATACACCGTTTTTCTATCTCCACTTTTTCACGATTTTCAAAACCGATTTTCCCAGCTCTCGTAGCCCTTCTTTATCGCATGTTTGTGCGATTTGTTTGATTTCTTCACAAATCCACGGCCTCTACTACTACTACTACCTTTATATTTTTCTTTTCTTATCCTTTTTCTGCAATTTTGCTTCTTTCCTTCATCCATTTTCTGAAACTCTTTTCATTTCATTCAATCAGCCGTTTCCAGAGCAACCTGCTCCTTTATGGAAATAGAACAAATCTCCAGCAACCTGCAACCAGAAAAAATATTCCGATTAATCCCGCCACACTGTTTTTGTTACACGCACACCCTCTCTTTTCTTTTTCAAAACTTCTAAAGAAAGTCACAATGAAACTTTTTCAAATTTATGTTATAATAGGTCTTATCAGATCAAAAAGGAGGATGTCCTACCCTATGAAAATCATCTGCCAAAAGGACCTGCTGGTGGAAGCAGTGTCCAATGTTTCCCGCGCTGTTTGCGCAAAATCACCGATTCCGGCTCTGGAGGGAATCCTGCTCAAAGCAGAAGAGGGCACACTTGAGCTGACCGGCTACGACCTGGAACTTGGAATCGTCACCACCATTGAATCCAAAACAGAGCAGGTAGGAGAACTGGTTCTTTCTGCCAGACTTTTGCTGGACATCATCCGACGCATTCCTGGAGAAACGGTCAGCATCCTTTCCGACGAACGGTTTCTTGCCACCATCCGTGGCGGTGCATCGGAATTTACCATCCCCGGCTTGAGTGCGGAGGAATACCCGGAACTGCCCAATGTACAGCAGCAGTCGGATCTGGTCCTCAAGCAGGGCGTTCTCAAATCGATGATCGACCAGACCCTCTTTGCCATTGCGACCACCGACTCCAAGCCGGTCCATACCGGCTCTTTGTTCGACATCAAAGACTCCTGCGTCACCTTGGTTTCGGTGGACGGCTACCGTTTGGCACTGCGCCGCGAGCCGATTGTGTCCGACCTGACCACCCAATTCATCGTGCCGGGCAAAACGCTCTCTGAAATTTCCAAGCTGCTCAAGGAAGAGGAGGAAGAGGTTTACCTGGTGGTATCCAGCAAACATATCGTCTTCCGCATTGGAGGATATTATGTGGTATCCCGTCTGCTGGAGGGGGATTTCCTCGATTACAACGCTGCCATCCCAAAATTGAGCAAGACAACCGTCAAGGTCAACACACGCAGCTTGACCGATGCAGTAGAAAGAACCTCTCTTCTCATCTCCGACCGCCTGCGCAGCCCAATCCGCCTGGCAGTTACCGAACAGACCGTTCAGCTCAACTGCTCGACCACCATGGGAAAAGCGCACGACGAAGTGGAATGTGAGATGACCGGAGAGCCGGTCAGCATGGGCTTTAACAACAAATACCTGTTGGATGCGCTCAAAGCGTCCGACTGTGATATGATCAAGATGGAGATCAACGGTGCGCTGTCTCCGATGCGTGTGATGCCGCTGGAAGGGGAAAGCTTCCTCTTCCTCGTACTGCCAGTGAGGGTGAAGAATGATGACTAAAACAGAAAAAATCGTGATTCGAACAGAATTTATCAAATTGGACTCCTTTATCAAATACGCAGGGTTGACCGATACCGGCGGGCAGGCAAAAGAGATTGTGCTTGCCGGAATGGTGAAGGTCAACGGAGAGGTCTGCACCATGCGCGGCAAGAAGATCCGCCCGGGAGACGTTGTGGAAGCGGACGGATGGCGTTTTGAAGCCGTCGCGGAAGAAGAATAGCAAACAGGAGGTGCGCCGGTGAGGATCAAAAGCATCGAGCTGCAAAACTTTCGAAATATCGCTTCTCTTTCTTTGCAGGCAGCGCCGGATGTCAATGTGATTCACGGTGAAAATGCACAGGGAAAGACCAATTTAACCGAAGCAATCTGGATGTTTACCGGTGCAAAAAGTTTCCGCGGAGCCAAGGACCGGGAGATGATTCGCTTTGGAGAGGACCACTGCCGCACCGACCTGGTGTTTCAGAGCGCACTGCGGGAGGAAACTGCCAGCATCGAGCTGAATCAACCGGATGCACGCGGAGAAAAGCGGGCAAAGACCGTCTGCCTCAATGAGGTCCCTTTGAACAGCGCGGCAGAGCTTGCCGGTCAGTTCTATGCGGTGGTCTTTTCTCCTGCCCACCTTTCGCTGGTGCGGGAGGGTCCTGCGCTGCGCCGAAAGTTTTTGGACACCGCCATCGGTCAGATTATGCCGCGCTATGGGCATTATCTGCATGAGTATCAGCGCACCCTTTTGCAGCGCAATACCCTGCTCAAGGATGCAGAACGGCACCCGCAGCTGCTGGAAACGATGGAAATCTGGGAGGAGAACCTTGCCCGCGCAGCGGCAGCGGTTGCTTTTTGCCGCGCACGCTATGTGGAACGTATCCGCCCACTGGCAGCACAGGTCTATGAGGGGATTTCCTCCGGCAGAGAGCAGTTTGACCTGCATTATCTGTGCGGCGTCAATGAACCGCACAGCTGCACCCGGGATCAACTGCGCAGCTACTATCAGCAGCAGCTGTACCGGGAGCGGGAGGAGGATATGATCCGCGGCGCCACCCAGTGCGGTCCGCACCGGGACGACCTGGAGCTGCTGGTCAACGGGATGCCCATGCGTCTGTACGGCTCCCAGGGACAGCAGCGCAGCGGGGTGCTGGCTTTAAAGATGGCAGAGTGCAGCATGGTCGAGGAGGTCACCAGCGAGGCTCCTGTGGTGCTGCTGGACGATGTTATGAGCGAACTGGATGCAGGCAGGCGGGACTATCTGCTCAACCACCTGGACAACCGGCAGGTCTTCGTCACCTGCTGCGATGATGCCAGCTTTCGCGGACTCAAAGGCGGCAGCAGCTTTCTGCTGCACGCAGGTCAGCTGGTCAGGACCGAACGATTTTAGGAAAGAGGGGGAAGGGATGTACCTGCATCTGGGAGGAGATGTCGTGGTGCGCAGCAGCGACATCATCGGGATCTTCGATATTGAAAATACCTCGGTGTCCAAGCTGACCAAGGAATATTTGGGTGAGCAGGAAAAGCGGCATCGGGTCATCACCGTTTCCCCGGAGCTGCCCAAATCCTTTATTGTGTGCCGGGAAAGGGATGGGATTACGGTGTATATTTCACAGATTTCCTGTTCTACCCTGCGCAAACGAAGCGGCTTTATCGACCGGCTGGGACTGATGTAAAATCAAATGAAAACCCAATGGGAGCACCCTGCAAAACAAAGGGTGCTCCCGTTTCTTTTTAAAAAGCGCAAAAAGCCGATGGTTATCAGAAAAAACGGACTTTTTTAAAAAATACATATTAGAAGAAAAGAATCCATAAAATAAGTTGTAATGGCAAGGGGAAATATGGTATAATGAAAAGGTATCAGAACAAGAAAAAATACAGGGCTGCCCGATGAAAATTGCTCCTGCTCGATCGCTTGCTTGTGCCGGTGCATCGCGTAAGAAAAGGCGGCCCGTTTTTCAATGGAAAAGATTCATCAAAATCGATGGAGGGGAAACATTTTGGAAAACACACCTGAAAAAAACCTGGAGATGACACAAAAGTATGATGCCAGTGATATTCAGGTCCTGGAGGGACTGGACGCGGTGCGCAAGCGTCCCGGTATGTACATCGGTTCCACCGGACCACAGGGTCTGCATCATCTGGTGTATGAGATTGTGGACAATGCAATCGACGAGGTCCTTGCAGGTCATTGTACCAAGATTCTGGTGGACCTGCTGCCGGGCGACATCGTCCGCGTCAAGGATAACGGTCGAGGAATTCCGGTCGGCATCCAGCCAAAACTGGGCATCCCGGCTGTCACCGTTGTCTTTACCGTCCTGCACGCAGGAGGAAAATTCGGCGGCGGCGGATACAAGGTTTCCGGCGGTCTGCACGGGGTTGGTGCATCGGTAGTCAATGCCCTGTCCGAGTGGTTGGAGGTCGAAGTCTGTGATGGACACTACCGTTACTACCAGCGCTTTGAGTATGGCAAGCCGGTCTGCGACCTGCAAAAGGTTGAGCCAACCACCGAAACAGGTTCTCAGGTGGCTTTCAAAGCCGACCCCGAGATTTTTACCGAAACCACCCGGTACGACTATGACGTGCTGCTCAAGCGTCTGCGCGAGCAGGCATTCCTCAACGGCGGGGTCAACATCACCTTCAGCGACGAGCGCGGCGAACAGCCGGTCCGCGAGGTGCTGCACTATGAGGGCGGTATCCGCAGCTTTGTGGACTATATCCACGAGCGCAAAAAGAATATCTGGGATGTCCTGCACGAGGATGTCATCTACTATTCGGGCGACGGGGAACATTCCACCGTCGAGGTGGCGCTGCAATACAATGACAGCTACAACACCACCCTGCTCTCCTTTGCCAACAACATTCACACCGCAGACGGCGGTACCCACGAGATTGGTTTCCGCACAGCCCTTCTCAGAGCCTTTAACGACTACGCAAAGAAGAGCGGTATCTTTAAAAAAGAAAGCGACAAATACAGCGTAGAGGACGTCATGGAGGGTCTGACGGCAATCATCTCGGTCAAGCTCGAAGAAGCACAGTTTGAAGGACAGACCAAGACCAAGCTGGGCAACACCGAGATGCGCACCCTGGTCTACCGCATCACCTACGAGAAGATGAGCACCTACTTCGAGGAAAATCCGGCAGTTGCACGCACCATCATGGATAAGGCGCTGACAGCCGCTCAGGCAAGAGAAGCGGCACGCCTGGCAAGAGACCGCACCAGGGAAAGAAAATCCGCTCTGGAGGGCGTCAGCCTGCCGGGTAAGCTGGCAGACTGCTCCGATCATGACAATGTGCGCACCGAAATCTATATCGTCGAGGGTGATTCGGCAGGCGGTTCGGCAAAACAGGGACGCGACAGCTCCTTCCAGGCAATCCTTCCGCTGTGGGGCAAGATGCTCAACGTCGAGCGCGTCAAGCTGGATAAGGTGTATACAAACGAAAAGCTGCTGCCGGTCATTACCGCCCTCGGCTGCGGTGTCGGCGATGAGATCGACCTGGAAAAACTGCGTTACGGCAAGGTCATCGTCATGGCGGATGCCGATGTCGACGGCTCCCATATCCGCACCCTGCTGCTGACCTTCTTCTTCCGCTTTATGCGTCCGCTGATTGAACAGGGACACATCTACCTGGCGCAGCCGCCGCTCTTTAAGCTCTTCCGCGGCAAAAAGGTCCGCTATGCTTATTCGGATGCACAGCGCGACGAATATATCGCAGAGCTGGGCGCCGACGGAGGCAAGGTCAACATCCAGCGTTACAAAGGTCTGGGTGAGATGGACGCCGAGCAGCTGTGGGAAACCACCATGGACCCGGAACGCCGCACCATGATTCAGGTGACAATGGCGGATGCCGAGCGTGCGGACGAGATTTTCAATATCCTCATGGGAGATAAGGTTGCCCCCAGAAGAGAGTTTATCGAGCAGAATGCCCGTTTTGTAAGAAATCTGGATATTTAGGAGAATATCGACATGAAAAAAGAAAAAGCAAATGCGCCGGCACAAAAGCAGTCGGTCAACGATTTTGCTCATCGCCTGACCATCCAGCTCACCGAGCAGCATTATGTGGACTATGCAATGACCCACTCGCAGGACCAGATTCAAAAAGGGCGCAAACGTGCCATTTTGTGGGCGGTGCTGTTCACAATACTGGGATTGGTTGCCATCTATAAAGGCACCTTTACCGAAGGCTGGCTGTCGGATATTTACCTGATTGCAGGAATTTTGATGATTGTTTTTCAGATTTTCAATCTGTTTTATAATTTCGTCATGTTTCCTATTGCGCTCAAACGCTCGGTACTGCGGGAACTGAAAAAGGACCCCAGCCTGCTTGAGCCGATGGAATATGCTTTTGAACCGGACAAGCTGGTCTGCTTTCTCAACGGCAGACACCGCAGCTCGATTCTGACCCAGGACATCGTCGGAGCGGAGCGGATTGGCAATTCCATCATTCTGCAGGTCAAGGACGGCAGAAGGGTCATCATACCGGATGAGGCACTCAAGCAGGCGGATTCGGTGATCCTCGACCAGGTGGATGGGTTTAAAAACCTTAAATCGTCGGATACAGCCGGAGAAGGAAGGTAAGGGTCAATATGCAGGAAAATGAGAGAAAAGAACAGCAGGCACAGGATATTTCCGAGGAAATGATTTCCCAGGAAAATATTTCCCAGGAAATCGGGGAGAAAGAGCCGGCAGAAGACACACAGGAGCAGGGATTGCTCAACATCACCTTTATCCCGAAGTACATGGATATTTTTGACGGACTGTGCGCGACCGATCAGGCGGATGGTACCGGAAAGCGGGCAAGAATGCTCTTTGTGGTGCTTGTGCTGCTGATGTGTGTACAGTTGGTTGGATTTTTCTCTACACAAAACGGCTTTATGTTTGTGTTTGCACTGCTGCTGGGCGGTGTCGCACTGTTTATTAAGAAAAAAAGCCAGCGCTTTAATCGGGATATTGCCATAGCCTTCGAGAACGAGGGAGAACAGCACCTTGTTTTTGAGGAAAACAGCTTTCATCTCAATGAGAAACAGGTGTCCTACGACGAGGTGGTACACCTGTATGAGCTAAAAAAGGTCTTTTCCATCATCTATCAGGGAAACCATGTCTACATCCTGCCCAAAGCAGTGATGGAGCCGCAGCAGACCGAGCAGTTTGTCGCCCTGATGAAAGAAAAGGTGTCTGCTGTCTATGAGCAGCGTTCCAAATAGTAATTGCGGTGCGGAAAGGAAGGAAGCAAGATGAACACATCGGGTGAAAACCTGATTCAAAAGGATATTGAGCAGGAGATGAAGGATGCGTATCTGGATTACTCCATGTCGGTCATTGCCAGCCGTGCGCTGCCGGATGTCCGAGACGGACTCAAACCGGTCCACAGACGTATCCTGTACACCATGTACGGAAACGGACTGTACCCAGAGAGAGAGTTCCGTAAGTGCGCTGACACGGTCGGTAACGTGCTGGGTCAGTACCATCCGCACGGCGACGCTTCGGTTTACGATGCGCTGGTGCGTCTGGCACAGGATTTTTCCCTGCGTTACCCGCTGGTACACGGTCACGGCAACTTCGGTTCGATCGACGGCGACCCGCCGGCAGCTTACCGATACACCGAGTCGAAGATGAGCAAAATTTCCATGCAGATGCTCACCGACATCGACAAGGAAACGGTGGATTTTCAGTCCAACTACGATGACCGCCTGAAGGAACCGACCGTTCTGCCCAGCCGTTTTCCAAACCTGCTGGTCAACGGTTCCACCGGTATCGCAGTCGGTATGGCGACCAACATCCCACCGCACAATCTGGGTGAAGTCATTGACGGCGCCTGCTGTCTGCTGGACAACCCGGATGCAGGGCTCGAGCAGCTGATGACCCACATCAAGGGTCCTGATTTCCCGACCGGCGGCATCATCATGGGTCGCTCGGGCATCCGTGCGGCGTATGCGACCGGACGCGGCAAGATTACCCTGCGCGCCAAAACCAACATCGAGGAATTTAAAAACGGACGCGAGCGCATTGTGGTCACCGAGATTCCTTACATGGTCAACAAGGCAAGACTTATCGAGCGCATTGCCGAGCTGGTCAAGGAAAAGAAGATCGACCAGATTAGCTACATCCGCGACGACTCCAGCCGCAAGGGCATGAAGATTGTCATCGAGCTTAAACGCGATGCCAACGCCCAGCTGGTGCTCAATCAGCTGTATACCTATACCCAGCTGCAGGACACTGTCGGTGTTATCATGCTGGCTCTGGTCAACGGAGAGCCAAAGACCCTGACCCTGCGCCAGATGCTGGAAGAATACATCAAGTTCCAGGAACAGATTATCACCCGTCGGACCATCTTTGACCTGAAAAAGGCAAAAGAACGCGCCCACATCCTGGAAGGACTGGTCATCGCACTCGATTATATCGATGAGGTCATCTCCATCATCCGCTCCCACTACACCTCGCAGGAAGGCAAAGAGGTGCTGATGGAGCGCTTTGGTCTGGACGACATCCAGGCACAGGCAATCATCCAGATGCCTTTGGGACGTCTGGCTGGCATGGAAAGAGAAAAGCTCAAGGCAGAAACCGATGAGCTGCACGAAAAGATTGCGGAATATAACGCCATCCTTGCCGACGAAAAGCGGGTTCGTGCCATCGTCAAACAGGAATTGCTGGAAATCAAGGAAAAATTTAATGACCCTCGCCGCACCGAGATTGCCTCGGTGGAAGGAGAGGTGGACATCGAAGACCTCATCCCACAGGAGGAATGTGTGGTCACCCTGACCCACTTTGGCTACCTCAAACGTCAGCCGCTGGATGTCTATAAAACCCAGCGCCGCGGCGGACGCGGAATCAGCGGCATGACCCGCCGCGACGAGGACTTTGTCAGCGACATCTACACCTGTTCCACCCACGACTATCTGATGTTCTTCACCAACAAGGGCAAGGTCTACCGCATCAAAGGCTACGAGATACCGGAAGGCTCCCGCACCTCCCGCGGCACCAATGTGGTCAATATCCTGCCACTGGAGCAGGGGGAGAAGATTACCTGCGTGATCAAGACCTCGGACATCAGCGCCGAGGACCGGTACTACGTCATGGTCACCCGCAACGGTGTCATCAAGCGTACCGAGTACAATGCGTACACCAATGTGCGCAAGAGCGGTCTGATTGCCATTAACCTCGATGAGGGCGACGAATTGGCATGGGTCAAGATTACCGATGGTCACAGCGACGTGGTACTGGCGACCCGACAGGGCATGAGCATCCGTTTCCACGAGGAGGATGCTCGCTCGATGGGTAGAACGGCGCGCGGCGTCAAGGCAATCTCTCTGGAAGCCGAGGACCAGGTGGTCGGCATGGTTGTGCTGTCGGCGGATCAAACAGCAGGTGACATCCTGACGGTTTCTCAGTCCGGTCTGGGCAGACGTACCGACAGCGAGGAATACCGCCTGCAAACCCGCGGCGGCAAGGGTCTGCGCAACTACTACTGTGATAAGAACGGACCGGTTGCCGGTTTTGAGATGGTGGACGATCAGACCGACATCATCCTGATTACCGACAGCGGTATCATCATCCGCATTCCGGCGGACCAGATTTCCAAGCAGTCCCGTTATGCGGGCGGCGTCAAGGTGATGCGTGTGGACGACCAGACCAGCATCATCGGCATCGCAGTCACCGAGAAGGAAGAGGAGTCGGAAGAAACAGAAGATACCACTTCCCTGCCGGAATCTGCGCAGCCGTCGGCACTGGAGGACAGTGACAAGCAGGACGAACAGATCAATCAGCTGCTCGAGAGGGCAATGCAGCCGGAAGAAGAATAATTTTGTCGGTTCTCGGCAGATTAAAAAGCACCCTGACCTTTAAAACGGTCAGGGTGCTTTTATGTTTGATTTGTTTTTTCTTAGTGTCCGTGCGGCAGGGTGTGCAGCCGCTCCTTTTCCACCGTCAGGTCGGCGCGCAGCAGACTGATGAACAGCACCAGCATCGGCACAGCGGTTCCCCAGATGGCTTTTCCGCCCATCCAGCGACAGGTAAACACACCGATGACCCCTCCGAGCACAAACATCCCCAGCATCCCCAGGTGGCGCAGCGAGCGTTTGAGGAAGGTGAGATCCCGTTTGGTCAAAAAATAGTGCAGATGGATGCCCACCTGGCGCACATGGTTGGTGCAGAAGGTGGTTGCCATCGGGATACCTTCCGCCTGCCGAAAGGTGTTGTACTGCATCGAGCAGATAAAATTGATGGCAATCTGCGAAATTTGAAAGGGAGCGGAGTCAGGGATGAATCCTAAAACGATGATGAATAGGATTTCAATGGCAACCAGTACCGTTTCCCAGCGCAGAAACTTCACGCGGGTCAGCTTGATGGAGACTGCCTCGGACACAAACGCGCCTGCCATGTAAGCGGTCATCGGAATCAGATAATAAGCAGCCTTAGACCAGTGAAAGTTTCCCAGCTCGATGGCGAACAATACAAAGTTGGCGGTCTGGGCGTTGCAGAATACCCCTCCCCGCAGCAGATAGGTATAGACCCCGTAAAAGCCTCCGACAAAGATCAGCAGAGCAAATACCCAGTGCCGTTCGCACTCCAGATATTCCTTATGATTATTTTCCATCCTCTTTCCCCCTTTTTCAGTACGCCTTATTATACAGCGGATTCTGCCCCTTTTCAATCGGTATTCCGACAAAAACAGGTGGGATTCTGTTGTTTTTATTAGTTAAAATACTATTTGTATAACAAAAGGGCAGGAAAAAAGGACCTTCCATTTGGAAAGGTCCTTTTTTCTGCTTGTGTGACGGGAGTTAGATTACATGATATTCTTTCAGAAGTTTTTCGATGTCAGTGCCCTCAATCTTTTTGAGGACCTCCTTGAGTGCAAGGCGTTCTTTAAAGCCCAGCTCCATCTCGGTCAGCTTTTTGCCGTCGCGCAGCTGTACGGTGGCGTTGAGCAGGTCGCGCAAATCATAGACGCTGCCCCATACCTCCGGCACGCCGCGGTCGATGTCCAGCAGGGTGTAGACAGCCTCCATGCCGGTGCGCATCGAGTATTCGGTGGTGAAGATGGTGTCGCGGACCGTCTCGGCAAACTGACCGATGAAGGCAAAGTTGACAGCGCCCTTTGGTACGATGTCAGGACGGTCGCCTGCGGTGCGCGGCATAAAGAAGGCGGTGATATACGGCATCATGCAAGGAACGGTGTTGGCGCTGTTTTCTGCCAGCGTTTCAATCTGATCCTCCGGCACACCCATGTGGTACAGCCACTCCATGCAGATTTCCTTGCCGGTGCAGTCGCGCATCGCTTTCTTGACATAGTTGCCGGGACGGTCGCTGAACAGACCGTAGATCCAGCCGACCAGCTGACCCTTTGGCTGATTTCTAAACTGTGGCTGACGGTTGAAGGTCCAGCTCAACAGCCAGTTGGAGTCCTTGACGGTGACGATACCGCCGGTGACGACTTTGCCGCTGAATGGGTCGCGCTGACAGATTTTCTGAACATACGGAGGAATCTTGTCGTCCAGGGTGGTGACTGTTGCGCTCATCCAGTTGGACTGTTCCGGGTCGTAGCAGAATTTATCAGGATTGCCAAAGGAAGGGTCCTGCGCAGCGATTCTGCGCCACAGGTCCCAGCCGCCGCCGGCTTTCAGTTCGGTGTTAAAGGCAGCAGGCTCGTTCTGGGAGCCCAGGGAGGAGTTTTCTACACAGCCGCCGTTGGTGATGAACAGCAGATCATTTTCAGTCAGGTCCAGCTGCTCGGTCTTTCCGTCTGCCAGCAGCTCGATACGTTTTGCTACCTTGCGGTTTGGCTGGATGTCAAACTGGATGTCGGTGACCTTGGTGTTGTAGTGGAACTGCACGCCAAAGCTCTCCAGATATTTGACCATCGGCAGGATCATCGACTCATACTGGTTGTACTTGGTAAAGCGCAAAGCTCGAAAGTCCGGCAGACCGCCGACATGGTGGATATAACGCTGGATGTAACGCTTCATCTCCAGTGCGCTGTGCCAGTTTTCAAAGGCGAACATGGTGCGCCAGTACAGCCAGAAGTTGGAGTCGAATACCTCGTCGTCAAAAAATTCGTTGATGCGTTTGTCATACAGCTGCTCATCCGGTGTGAAGAACAGACGCATGATCTCCATAGCGGCTTTATCGGAAAGACCGAACTTGCCGTCGGTGTGTGCGCTTTCGCCGCGGTTCTGGGTCGCTCTCATCAAGGAGTAGTTCGGGTCCTTTTTGTTGAGCCAGTAGTATTCGTCCAGTACGCTGACCCCTTCGGTCTCGATGGAAGGAACCGAGCGGAACAGATCCCACATGACCTCAAAGTGGTTGTCCATCTCACGTCCGCCGCGCATGACGTAACCTATATTCTGGAACTCGTAACCGTCGCAGGCACCGCCGGCAACCGGGTCCTTTTCAAAGATGTGTACACGCTTGCCGGGCATCTGTCCGTCACGCACCAGATAGCAGGCGGCAGTCAGTGCTGCAAGACCGGTGCCGATGATATAAGCGGATTTGCGCTCGACCCCTTCCGGTTTTTTCGGGTGTGCAAATGCTTCATAGTTACCGCTGGAATAATACATACAGAATACCTCCGTTTCATGTCGATCCGTTGTGGATGTTTGGTTGATGCTGTCATCATACCGCCTTTTTATCATTCCCACAATAAACAAAAAAAGCGCAGTGACCAAATTTTTATCACTGCGCCGAAAGTATCTGATTTTTTATCATTTGATGGGTGGTGTACAGAATTTGCCCACTGCACGGGCAATGTCCCCTTGAATGAGGATACTGATGCGCTCGATGATTCGCTCGGGCGGCTCAGTCATGCCGTTTTTGATCCAATCCAGCATGATTCCCACAAAGGCGTACTTGTAAAAATCAGCGATGAATGCCTTGTCCTCCTCGGGAACGTGCAGTCCCTGTGCCTTTTCCTCCACCACATTGTAAATCAGGTCGTGTACCAGCTTGTACAGGTACAGCTCCACCTGCTCGCGGCTGACGCTGCGGTAGACATTGGTGATAAACGGCTTGTTTTCTAGTACGGCATGGAAGATATTTAAAAACCCCTCCTGCCAGGTGTCATAGCTCTTTTTTCCCTCCAGTGCGCGGGCGGCATCCTCAATGAAGGACCACTCCACCAGGTCATAAATGTCCTTAAAGTGGTAGTAGAAGGTCATGCGGCTGACACCGCACTCCTCGGTGATGTCGTTGATGGTGATTTTATGAAAGGGTTTTTTTAGCAGCAGACTTTTTAAAGCGTGCTCCAAAGCCTGCTTGGTGATGCTGGACATGAGCCTCCTCCTTCTTCTGTTTTGGGTTCCCTGTCCGCTTGAGGGACCCGTTCGGGTTGTTTAAATGCTGTACCCTGCACAAAAAGGTTTTTATCAAATGGAGTTTCTCTAGTCTATTCTCTTGTGCCGACCGTTTACCGCTCCAGATAGACCGATTCCCTGCCATCTTCCACAAAACGTTCCTGTACAACAAAGCCGTTTTTTGCAGAAGGTGCAAAGAAGGCAGATTGTCGGAATAAACAAAGGCGCCTATGCTTTGCAGACGAAACCGCTCGGTCACCATCGGCAGAAAGAGCTGCACCGCCCGGCTGCCGATGCCCTGTCCCCATCGCTCCTTGGCAAAGAGGCACAGGCTGAGCATGGCGTTGGGCTGCTGGCTGCGGTCGATGCAAAAGCACCAGATGTCCCCCACATATTCGCCGTCTGCCCAGATGGTCTGCCCAAAGCTGTCGGCATCGGGCAGCAGCGAAGCCTGAAAGTTGGCGATTGCCTGCTCACGGGTCAGCACGCTGCGGGGAAACATCCGCTCGATGTCGGGGTCCTTTGTGCGCTCAAAATAGGTGAGCGCATTTTCCAGCGTGCGTGCTTTCAGTTGAATATCCATGGAGAACCCTCCCTCATCTTACAGCTGATGAACCAGCTCCTTAAAGTGTCTGCCTCTTGCTTCAAAATCCGGGTAGAGGTCAAAGCTGGCGCAGGCAGGCGACAGCGAAACGATGTCCCCCGGCTGTGCGCACTGGCGAGCAAGCTCGACCGCCTGCTGCATATCTTTTGCGTGCAGGATGCGCAGCTGCTGAGGGTCAAAGCCTTCGCAGGCGGTGACAGCCGCTTCGATTTTCGGTGCGGTCACACCCATCAGGATGAGGGTCTTGACCTTTTCGATGATTTTGGGTGCAAGCGGCTCAAAGGGGATTTTTTTATCGTAGCCGCCCGCAATCAGGATGAGCTTCTGGTGGAAGGAGTTTAATCCTGCGATGGTGCGGGTCGGGCTGGAGGCAATCGAGTCGTTGTACCATTTGACGCCATCCAGCTCCCGCACAAATTCGATGCGGTGCTCCACGCCGGCAAACTGCTGTGCCACCTGCACGATATTTTCGCAGTCCACCTCACCCCATACGGCGCTGATGGCAGCCAGATAGTTTTCTACATTGTGGATGCCCGGGATGCGGATCTGCTCCATCGGCAGCACAGGGGTCGTCCCGCTGCGGTCGTTGCAGTACAGCATCCCGTCCTCACCCAGATAAGCGCCCAGCGACGGGACAGTTTTGCGGCTGAAAAAGGCAGCGGTCCCCCGCACCAGCGGCAGGAAGGAGGCGGTGATGGGATTATCTGCATTGAGTACCGTGCGGCTGATGCCACCCTGATGCAGCAGGATGTTCTTTTTGGCATCGATGTATTCCTGCATATCCTTGTGGACATCCAGATGGTTCGGTGTGACGTTGGTGACCACAGCCACATCGGGTGAGCGGCGCATGGAAATCAGCTGGAAGCTGGAAAGCTCCACCACAGCGCGGTCCTGAGGCTCGATCTGCTCGATGCGCGGCAGCAGTGGGAAGCCGATGTTGCCCCCCAAAAAGACCCGATAGCCCTGTTTTTTCAGCAGTTCTGCAATCACCGAGGTGGTGGTCGTCTTGCCGTCCGAGCCGGTGACCGCATAGATTTTGCAGGGACACAGGTCGAAAAACAGCTCCATCTCGCTGGTGACCGCCACGCCTGCCTGCCGCGCCTGCTGCAAAGCAGGATGGAAGTAGTACATTCCGGGTGTGCGCAGCAGCAGGTCCTCGCTGCACAGTCCCTCCAGATAATTTTCTCCCAGCAGCAGCCGGATGCCCATTGCCTCCAGCCGGTCTGCCTCCTCTCCAATCTGCTCGCGGGTGCGTTTGTCGCGCAGCGATACCTGTGCGCCTTTGGCAGCGAACATTCCCAGCAGTTCGCGGTGGCTGCGTCCCAAACCGATGAAGGATACCTTTTTATCTTTTAGCTCCCGGTAAAAGGAGTTGAGTCGTTCGTTCATGGAAAAAGCCTTCCCTTCCGATAGATTTACTCTGTTCCCGCCAAAAGCAGGAAAGTTACCCTTTCATTATACTCTGAATCGGCAGCGGTGTCGAGCAAAGCCGGTCGTTTTTGTGCGGGAGAAGCCGGAAAACCATTTAAAATCCTCTTTACAACGATTGATAAAATCTATATAATAAAAGAAAACGAACTATTTTTTCTATCCAATATCAACCGATAAGCAAGGAGAGAGTGCTATGAGAAAGATTATTTTGTTCGGCACCGGCACATGAGGCGGCTGCCCACCGGTGAAAGAGGTTCTTTCAGAGAATAACATTAAGTATATGTACGTCGACATCTGCGAAGGTGTTGGTAAACTCAAGAGCTTTTTGAAGGTCCGCGACACCGCGCCGGAAATGCAGGAGGTGCGAGAGCAGCATCGTGCAGGCATCCCTTGCCTGGTGGTGGACGATCAGGTCATCCTGGTCAACGGTGCAGAGCATATGCAGCAGCTGATTGAGCAGTACCAACTCAAAGAGGACTAATTTCCTTTGGTGCAGATTCCGAAAATTTTGCAACGGAAAGGAAGTGGTTGCGATGGCAACAGGGTATTATAAACCATCTCCCGAACTGGAAGAATGTAACCGTTTGATCGAGGTGTACTGGAACACCAAGCAGTATGATAAATGCTTTGACGGACACCTTGCGCTGGCAAAGCAGGGGTATCCGCTGGCAGAATGTCAGGTTGGATATTTTTATCTGAAAGGGCTGGGGGTTTGCCAGGACTTTGAACGGGCATTTTACTGGACACAGCGTTCCGCACAGCATGGGGACCGCGATGCCCAATGCAATCTGGCATCCTTTTATGAGGACGGAATCGGCACACAGCGCGATATGCAGCAGGCAAAGTACTGGTATGCGCAGGCAGCTTTGCAAAATCAGGAGATTGCCCTGCAAAAGCAAAAGGAATTGGAAAATATTTGACGGCTCCTTTCGCTGTCTTTTTAAAAATTGGCACAGCAGATTAAACCTGCTGTGCCAATTTTTATGTCTGATTTACAAGACCGGTATCAAAAAAATTGACCGCTGTCCTTTGGGCAGCGGTCAATAGAAGAATTTTTATTTTGCGTAATCAACAGCGCGGCTTTCGCGGATGATGTTGACCTTGATCTGACCGGGATATTCCATCTCCGATTCAATCTTGTTGACGATGTCGCGGGCGATAATGGTCATCTGGTCGTCGCTGATGACCTCAGGACGAACCATGATGCGGATTTCACGACCTGCCTGAACAGCAAAGCACTTTTCAACGCCGTCAAAGGAGTTTGCAATCTCCTCCAGCTTTTCCAGACGCTTGATGTAGTTTTCCAGATTTTCACGTCTTGCGCCGGGTCTTGCTGCGCTGATGGCGTCAGCAGCCTGTACGATGCAGGCAACCAGTGTTTTTGGCTCTACATCGCCGTGATGTGCTTCAATAGCATGGATGACAGCCGGGCTTTCCTTGTACTTTCTGGCAAGGTCGACGCCAATCTTGACATGGCTGCCCTCGATTTCGTGGGTCAGGGCTTTGCCGATGTCATGAATCAGACCGGCGCGTTTGGCAGTAGCAACATCTGCGCCCAGCTCGGCAGCCATTACGCCTGCCAGATGAGCCACCTCGATGGAGTGCTGCAATACGTTCTGACCGTAGCTGGAACGGTATCTCATGCGCCCCAGCAGCTTGATCATATCCGGGTGCATACCGTGAACGTTGGTCTCCAGAACCGCACGCTCACCGTCCTGCTTGATTTTGTTTTCGATTTCACGCTGTGCTTTTTCTACCGTTTCCTCGATGCGTGCCGGATGGATTCTTCCGTCCTGAATCAGGCGCTCCAGAGCGGTGCGGGCAATCTCACGTTTAACGGCATCGTGGCTGGACAGGGTGATTGCTTCCGGTGTGTCGTCGATGATCAGGTCAACGCCGGTCAGCGTTTCCAGTGTGCGGATGTTTCGTCCTTCACGACCGATAATGCGTCCCTTCATCTCATCGTTTGGCAGCGGAACGACCGATACGGTCACTTCGCCCACATAGTCGGAGGCACATTTCTGGATGGCAGTTGCGATGATTTCTCTTGCTTTCTGGTCGGATTCATCCTTGAACTTCTGTTCATAGAGGTTGATTTTAACCGCCTTTTCGTGTACCAGCTCGTTCTCCAGATTGGAAAGCAGGTATTCCTTTGCCTGCTCTGCGGTGTAGCCGGAGATTTTTTCCAGCGCTTCAAACTGGCTGGCTTTGATTTCGTTGGCTTCCTTCAGGCGACCCTCTGCCTCTTTGATTTTATTTTGCAGGGTTTCCTCTTTTTTCTCCAGATTGTCCATCTTGCGGTCGATGGATTCTTCCTTCTGCTGGATGCGGCGCTCTAAACGCTGCACCTCGTTGCGGCGCTCTTTGACCTCTTTTTCTGCCTCGGTGCGCTGCTTGTGGATTTCGTCCTTTGCCTCCACCAGCGCCTCTTTTTTCTTGACCTCAGCGTCCTTGATGGCGTCGCTGATGATGCGTTTTGCTTCCTCCTCAGCGGTGCCAAGCTCGGCTTCCGCCACCTTTTTGCGGTACTGGATTCCCAGCGGGAATGCGACCACTGCGCCTGCTGCCAGTGCAATCAGGATGCAGACAAGATAAGTAAAAATCGGGTCCATGGAACTGTTATTCCTCCTTCTATCGTTTGTGAGCAAAATCTGCTCGGAGCCGGACACACCGCCCGGGGGTGATTTTGAAAATCGGTGCCCATTTTTTAAGACACAACAAAACATCCGAACCCATCCTTTTCTTTGTAAAATAAAAAAGGACACGCTCAGAGTGATTCCTCAAAACACCCTGACCCAAACGACCGGACAGCACCGGTAAAAACTGCGGCAAGGGGGAGAAAGAAGCGAATTGACCTGTGTTTCGATATTGACTTTTTCTATCTGCAATCACAAATGGGCATAAAAAGAAAACAAATTCCAGACAGCACGCCGTATGCTGCAAAAATAGGCAGCGCAGGCGCCGTGCATCAAAAGGGGTCTTTTCAAAATGTGTATTCGATCTCAATTTGAGAAAAAACTCTGCAAGAGGGTGGATTCTGCTGCAATCGAAAAAATCAGGCAGCCAAAAAAGCGGAACGCAATCCGCTTTGTCGCATGGGGTACCGTCATCTTTTCTCCAAAAGATGAATGGTATATATTTATTTTATCTGTTAGAGTAAGACTTGTCAAGAAATTTATGTTGACATTTACGGGTTTGGGTGGTAACATGAAAGCAAAATAAAAAAGAACATCCCGCAAATCGTAGAAGGGGAAGCCGTCAGGCAGGATTTTGCGCAACAGAGAAAGGTGCGGCATCATCAGGATGCAGCTGAAAGCACCCGCGTCGGATCGCCGTTCGGTACCACCCCGGAGAGCGCATGAAAAGGGCAGCCTGCTCCAAATGCGACGCATCGACAGCGTTACAGGTCGAAAAAGAGATGTCCGCTTTCTTTGGAAAGCAAGGGCATAATACGGGTGGAACCGTGGAGCGAATGAAATCTGCTTCATCCCAGGATATGGGATGAAGCTTTTTTGTTTTTTTAAATGCTTTTTGGCAAATCCGCGACAAGGAGGGAGGGAGCGCCGATGGAGGACACGCAAACCCATGATACCGGCGTCATCCGGGAAAAGCAGGCGGACGAGGTCTGCGACATCTATGACATCTACGGAAACCGCACCGGCAAAACCTTTGTAAGAGGAGAGCCGCTGTCCGACGGACAGTATGTGATGGTGGTGGACGTGTGGATTGTCAACAGCAAAGACGAGATTCTGATTCAGAAGCGCTCGGACTTGAAAAAGGACCTCCCCGGCACCTGGGCAACCCACAGCGGCTGTGTGCTGGCAGGAGAAAGCTCGCAGCAGGCGTGCATCCGTGAGCCGCTCGAAGAAATTGGAATCCACATCCTGCCCTCCCAAGTGCACAAGCTCAACCGCAAGGTGCGCGGCAAGCTGCTGTCGGAAAACTTTGTGGTCGAACAGGATTTTGACACGGCAGATGCTGTTTTGCAGACCGAAGAGGTCAGCCAGATCAAATGGGTGAGCGTCAGCCAGCTCAAGCAGATGGCAGGACACAGGGAGTTTTACCGTTACCCGGAATTTTTTGATGTGGTCCGTTTTTTGGAAGAACGGCGAAGAAAAAGAGGGAACAGATACAATCTCCCGCAACAAAATCGAAAACTGGAAGAAAGAAAATAGAGGAGGAATATTTCTATGATTCACATTACACTCAAAGACGGAAGCGTAAAGGAATTTGAGTCGGGCGTTTCGGTCATCGACGTAGCCAAATCGCTGAGCGCAGGTCTTGCAAAAGCAGCCTGCTGCGGCAGAATCAACGGCGAAGCGGTTGACCTGCGCACCCCAATCACCGAGGACTGCCAGCTGGAAATCTGCACCTTCGATGACGAGGACGGGAAAAAGGCATTCTGGCACACCGCTGCCCATGTGATGGCACAGGCTATCCAGCATCTGTTCCCGGGAGCCAAGTTCGGTATCGGTCCTGCTCTGGAAAGCGGCTGGTACTATGACATCGGCGGGGTAAAACCGTTCACCCCTGACCAGTTTGGTGCAATCGAAGCAGAGATGAAAAAGATTGTCAAGGAAAATATCCCGGTTGAAAAACGCATCATCACCGTGGAAGAGGGCAGAAGCCTCTTTGCGGGACAGGACTATAAACTGGAGCTGCTGGAAGAATATGCCGAAAAGGGCTGGGAACTGAGCGTTTATACACAGGGCGACTTTACCGACCTGTGTGCCGGACCGCACCTGATGAGCACCGGCGTGATCAAAGCAGTCAAGCTGACACAGGCAACCAGCGCATACTGGCGCGGCGATGCTGCCCGCGACAGTATGTGCCGTATGTACGGCGTGGCATTCCCGAAAGCAAGCGAGTTGGATGCCTTCCTGCAGCAGCAGGAGGAAGCCCGCCGCCGCGACCACAACAAGATCGGTCGTGAGCTGGAATATTTCACCACTGTCGATGTGGTCGGTCAGGGTCTGCCGATTATCCTGCCAAACGGCGCCAAGGTCATCCAGCAGCTTCAGCGCTGGATCGAGGATACCGAGGCACAGCGTGGCTACCAGCTGACCAAAACCCCGTACATGGCAAAGAGAGAGCTGTACAAGATCAGCGGTCACTGGGATCACTACCTGGATGGCATGTTTGTGCTGGGCGACCCACACGACGAAACCAAAGAGTGCTTTGCGCTGCGCCCGATGACCTGTCCGTTCCAGTATCAGGTCTACCTCAACCGCGCCCGCTCTTACCGCGACCTGCCGATGCGCTTGGGCGAAACCTCGACCCTCTTCCGCAACGAGGATTCCGGTGAGATGCACGGTCTGATTCGTGTGCGTCAGTTCACCATCTCGGAAGGTCACCTGATCCTGCGCCCGGACCAGCTGGAGGACGAGTTCCGCGGCTGTCTGGAGCTGGCAAAATACTGTCTGGAAACGGTGGGTCTGGCAGAGGATGTCAGCTACCGCTTCAGCCAGTGGGACCCGAACCGTACCGACAAGTATGAAGGTACTGCGGAACAGTGGGAAGAAGCACAGGGAGCAATGAAGAAGATTCTGGACCACCTGGGTCTGGATTACAAGGTTGGTATCGACGAGGCTGCCTTCTACGGACCAAAGCTGGATATTCAGATTAAGAATGTATTCGGCAAAGAGGACACCCTGATTACCATCCAGATCGATATGCTGCTGGCACAGAAATTCGGCATGACCTATGTGGGTGAGGACGGAAAGGACCACTTCCCATACATTATCCACCGCACCTCCATCGGCTGCTATGAGCGTACACTGGCGCTGCTGCTGGAAAAATATGCCGGTGCACTGCCGACCTGGCTGATGCCAACACAGGCAATGATTATTCCAATCAGTGAAAAGCATCACGACTATGCACAGAAGGTTCTTGAAAAGCTCCAGGCAGCCGGCATCCGTGTCGAAGCAGATTGGCGCTCGGAGAAGATGGGCTACAAGATTCGTGAAGCGCAGCTCAAGAAGATTCCGTATATGCTGGTTGTCGGCGAGAAGGAAGCAGAAACCGACAGCGTATCGGTTCGTACCCGCAAAGGCACCGACGGCGGCGCAATGAGCGTGGATGAATTTGTTCAGATGATCTGCGAAGAGATTAGAGAAAAAAGACGCTAATCCAAAGCGAATGCAATAGAAAATCCCCCTTTCTTCCTGCAAAACAGGAGGGAAGGGGGATTTTTTTACAAGGTTCAGATAATTTTTCAAATTAACAAAAGTTTTCTTGCATAAACTCCCCCTTTCCTCTATAATAAAAAGCAGATTTCCCCTGGTAAAAGGGCGGATTTGTCCTGTTTTGCAAGGGGAATATTCGGACGATTGATACAAGGAAGGGGCGGTTTGGTGAACCACAAGGTATTATTGCTTGATACCGGCTACTCGTTGTACCGGCTGATGCAGCAAAACCCGACCCTGAGAGAAGAATTTGAGCTGCTCGGTCTTGATTTCAGCGACGAGGTCAGGGTCAGCGACCGCAGCCGTTTGATTGAACAGATCAGCGCCTCGGTGCGCAGCTGTCAGCTGGTGCTGCTGGTCGACCATGCGCCGCAGCTGCGGGCAAGGGAAATCCTTGCGCAGGGCTTCAACAAACCGCTGCACCAAAATGAGCGGGCGGCTGCGGACATCCGCAAATATCTGGGAAATCAGGGAAGGATGCCCAACGACCGGCTGCTGCAAGGAGCGATGATGCCGCAGGATGCCCTGCCGCTGAGCGACCCGGGTTGCGGACAGGCAGGCTTTGTCCTGTTTTTCCCCAATACCTGCGTTGCGCTGGTCAGCGGCTCGGCACAGGAGGTGCTGCGCCAGGTGGCAAACGGACTGTTTGGCGCTCTGCTCCGCCATTTTTATCCGGGAGCGGTCACCTCGGATATTCCCATCCGCGCGGACAAGCGGGAGGCGGTGGAGGATTACATCGAGCGTACCCGCCGCTGGCAGCAGAATTTTCTGCCTATCCTGGGCGGCACGCCGGACCATCCGGTGCTGCGGCTGATTGCATTGCGCGAGGAGGAAAAACTCTCCCGCAGCTGCTGCAACAGCTTTCTGGAGGATTTGGTCAGCGAGTGCGGGCGGGTCAGCACCTTTTCGGGCGTAGGGACCAAGGGATTGCGCGCGGTGGAAAAAAAGCAGCAGAAAAAGTACAATCCCGATAGCTTTACCGACGGCGCACAGATGAACCCATCGGAAAAGGCAACGCCGGACTACAGCGGAACACCCGTGCCGCAGATGCAGCAACTGCCGTATGACGACGATTGGGATGACGACCTGTATGAAGAAGAGGACGACGAAGAGGAAAGCTGGCAGCCACAGCCCTCTTCTGAGCCGGTGAGCAGGAAGGAACAAAAGCGGGCTGCCAAACAGGAAAAAGCGCGCCACAGGCAGGAAAAGAAAACTGCCGAAAGGGACGAACCGCGGGGACGACCGCTGATTGTCAAGGCTTTGCTGACCGTCTTTGTTCTGGTCTTTGCCGGTTCGGTCAGCTATCTGGGATACTACTACTTTAAGTCTGCCCAGAACCGCAGCGCCTACCAAACCCTGCGGGATGTCTATGATACACCGACCCTGATTGCACCTGCCGGTTATCCTTCGGGGTACAGCAAGGACTTTGCCGCTTTGTGGGAGCTGAATCCCGACACGGTGGGCTGGATCAGCATCGATGGCACCGCGCTGGATTATCCGGTGGTGCAGACCACCGACAACACCAAGTACTACCGGATGAATTTTGAAGGGGAGTACAGCGAACACGCCGTTCCGTTTGTAGATGCGTCGGATGACCTGCAAAAGCCCAGCACCAACGTCATTGTCTATGGACACAACATCCGTACCGACGGGCAGATGTTCAACATCCTCAAAGGATACACCGACTTGAGCTTTTATCAGGAGCATCCGGTGATTGACTTTAACAGCGTTTACCACGACGGTCAGTACAAGATCATTTCGGTCTTTTACACCAATACCCACGCCGAGCATGGGAAGATTTTTCCTTACCACGAGTTCATCGATGCACAGGACGCGCAGCAGACGCAGGACTACATCGACAGCGTGCTGGTGCGCAGCATTATCAACACCGGAGTGGATGTCCGTTCGGACGACCAACTGCTGACCCTGTCCACCTGCTCGTATGAGTTTAAGGATGCGCGCTTTGTTGTGGTTGCACGAAAGGTGAGAAAGGGCGAAAGCGCATCGGTGGATACCTCGGCGGCGGTGATGAATCCCAATCCACTCTATCCCGATGTCTGGTACCAGCTGTTTGGCGGAAGCAAACCGGACGAGACACAGCTGAAGGCGGCGCTGCACAGCGCTTCCTAACCCATATCATATAAGGAGGAACAAGCAAGATGATACAAGTACAGAATGTACAACAGCAGCCAAGCCAGGATGTCAGAGAGCAGCTGTACAGCCAGTTGGAGGATTACATGGGTTTGAGCAGCACCAAGAAAAAGATGGATAGCAGCGAAAAATCCGGGGGCACTACCCTCAAGCGCAAATCTTCCGAACAGAGCAGCTCGAGCAGCAGCTCCAAAGCATTGAGCAAAAATACCCTTGCCATCAAGGTCAACGGCAAAACGGTCAAGGGTTCGGCACAGAATATCGTCGGACGGGTGGTAGAGGCGGAGATGGGCGCCAGCTTTCGCGAGGAGGCGCTCAAAGCACAGGCAGTAGCGGCATACACCTACATTCGCTACAACAATCAGAAGGGGACCATCCCATCCCTGCCGGCAAAGAGCAGCGTTTCTGCCAAGGTCGAAGATGCGGTCGAGCAGGTGATCGGCGAAGCGCTGTACTATCAGGGTGAATATATCAATGCCACCTACTGTGCTTCCAATGCGGGCAACTCGGTCGATTCGGAAAATGTCTGGGGAGGCTATCTGCCTTACCTGCGCAGCGTGGAAAGTCCCGGCGACACCACCCTGAAAGCGTATGGGGCTGTCAAACGCTTCTCGGAGGAGGAGATTGCCCAGTACATCGAGGAGAATCTGGATGTGGACCCATACGATTACAGCGACCCGGACGAATGGTTTGAGGATGAAGAGTACATCAACGGAAGATATGTTGATTCCATCCGTGTCTGCGGAAAAAGACTCAGCGGTCGCGAGGTACGCGAGGAGCTGATGGAGTTTGCGCTTCCTTCGGTGGCGTTTGAGGTGGAATATGATGATGGAGAGTTTATCTTCACCACCTACGGCTATGGTCACGGAGTGGGCATGAGCCAGCAGGGCGCCGATTACTTTGCGCAGCGCGGCTGGGACTATGAGGAAATCCTGACCCACTACTACACCGGCGTTACTTTAAAATAACAAAAGAACAGAAAACCCCTCGGACGACTTTTGCTGTTGTGCAAAAGTCGTCCGAGGGGTTTTGTTTGCGGCAGCATTTACTGCGGCGGCTGAAAAAAGGAGCCGCACCGCTGCTGTGCGCCAAACAGGTTGTTGTAGGCAAAGGCGCGGTAGTCCTCGATCAGAGAATCGTAGCGGTTGCTCTCCAGGTGGCTGTACGCTTTGCCATCTGCATCCATATAACCGACAAAAGTAAATACAGGGAACTGCTGCTCAAAGCCGGAGAGGTAATCGCCGTAAACAGAATTGCGGATGCCGGAAAGGGACAGCAGGTGCTGACCCAAGAAGTTCAGACTGCTGACCGGCAGCTCGGTCTGCGGCAGCGGGTAGTTTGCCCAAATCAGGAAGGGAGTCTGATAGCGTCCCATATACTGCTCCATCGTCATCTGGTCCTGGGTGACACCGTATGCCTTGTCCAGAAATTCCTGCTCCACCGACGGCTGGTGGTCGCCAAACATCAGGATGATGGTCGGCTGCTGCTGGCGGCTGAAGTAGTCCACCAGCAGCTTGAATGATTCGTCGGTCTTGTTTGCCAGTGTGAGGTACTGCTCTGCCATCGGGTAGCGACCGGGTTGGTCGGTCAGCTGTACCTGTGCGGGATAGTTTTCCACCGTATAGCTGCCGTGGTTCTGGATGGTCACATTGAAGAGGAACAGCCGCTCCTGCGGGGATTTGTGCTCAAATTCATAGATAATCTGCTCAAAGGAGGACTGGTCGCTGACATAGCCATGCTCCTCGGTGATGGGAACGTCCATATCCTCCACGCATTTGAAGCGGTCGAAGCCCAGCAGCGGGTAAGCCTGATTGCGCTGCCAGGAGGTGCGCTCGCCCGGGTGGAAGGCAAGGGTGCGGTAGCCGTTTTCTTTGAGCAGCGAAGCCAAGGAGGAGGAAGGCTCCAGAATGTACTGCTGGTAGGGGATGCTGCCGGAAGGCAGGAACGCCATCGAGTTGCCGGTCAGAAATTCAAATTCGCTGGCGCTGGTGCCCGCGCCAAAGACGGAGGTGTAGCAGTGCCCACGGATGCAGTTGTCCAGCGAGTCGATGAAATCGGTGACACTTTCGCTCAGGGAAAGGTTGCCGAAGCTTTCAAAGTCTGCCCAGGATTCGTTCATGATGGCGATGATGTTCGGACGGGTATCGGTGGAAACAGCCGGTTCGACAGGAGCGACCTGCTGCGCAATCCGCTGGACGTTCTGTGCAGAAGGGTCCTGCGGCGGTTCGACCGACATAAATTGGGTGTTGCGCAGAAAAACAGCAAGAGCGCCATCTTTGGAGTAGGAGCCGGACTGGTCCCAGACGTCGGTGCGGACACCGAAGGTTTCCAGCGCGTTGGGTTGCAAAACCGGATAGGCGCAGGCAACGATGGCGCACAGATAGGCAGCCCTTGCCCGCAGACGGTTTTGGGAAGGACGAAAACGCCCGCTTTTCATCCGGCGGCGCAGCAGCAGGAAGAGCAGCGCCAGTAAAATCAGGGAAATGCCCATCTGACGGCTGATGGAAAATTGATAGCTGTCCGCCACGGCAGCAGCGGTGCCCAAAGCGGTGAAGTCCCACGGCAGGATGGGAGTGCCACGGAAGAGGGAAACGTAGTAGTTGGCAGTCCCCCATAAAAAGCACAGCAGATGGGTCACAAAGCAGCAGAGGACGATGTAGTTGGTCAGAGCGCACAGGGTAAAGTGGACAGCGCCGATGCAAAGATAGTTTGCCAGCAGGATACCCGCAGGGTAGTCCCACGGCAGGCTGCCGCTGTAAGCAAACTGCATCAGATAAAAAGCGGTGACGGGAGTCAGCAGCATAAGCAAAAGCAGCTTGCCTTCTGAGGGTGTAAAATGCTGAGTAAAATAACGCTTGATGGTGTTCATATTGGTTGCTGGTTCTTCCTTTCCTGATAGATTGGACAATGAAAAAGGGGAGTCCTATGCACCATCAAACGATGAAAGCCGCAGGACTCACCTCAAAAAGCCGGTTGTTTTATGGAAAATATATTATAGCGGAAAAGCAGAGGACTGTCAAATGTAAAACGGCAGGGACATC
>FR880130.1 GCA_000435195.1 Clostridium sp. CAG:169
TTGTCAAGCTCTTTTTTCAAGATTTTTTTGAACCGCTTTGGCTCAGCTTCTCGAAACTTTCCTGACTGGCTCACCGTTTGGGTACCTATCGGACCGCTCTGGTGTGCCGCTCTCAGACAGCTCAATTATAATACCACGCCAACTTCTTTTTGTCAACACCTTTTTTACCCTTTTTTTGACTTTTTTTGAAAAAACAGGAAAACCTGCGAAAAATCCCCTTAAATGGACCTTTTTTCCTCTTTTCCTTCTCTGATATAACTTTGCAATCTCTCCTCTATTCGTTTTTCTGCCTGTTGTAACGTCAGATTTTCTTCCGAATGTTGCATGAGATAAAACCTTGCCAGTGCCTTCACCTTCCCAATCGGCACCACCCCTTCAATATATCCCTCCTCTCCAAACCGAATCGCCTTATCTTCGATCTGCCATTCCCTCTTCCTTCTTCTGCATCTTCTCTGATACCATTCCATTCCTACCGCTGCGCCGATTGCCACCGCAATAATCCCCATCATCCAAATCCATTCCAATACAACCACTCCTTCTTTGATTTCTATTGTTACATTATGCCCTCCTCCCCTTCTCGGTTCCCCACTGCTTTTTAAAAACTTTTTCCATCAGCGGATAAGTCCGCCACAATCGGAAAAAATGATGGTTGTATCCATCAATCATCCCCAAAGGAGAGATTTTATGATTTCCAGAGAAAAAGCCTCCAACCTCTTCCGCCTGGCGGTGCTCATGCTCATTAACCTTTGCATCGTCTGTCTTGCTTTTTCCCACACTTCCCCCTTGCCTTCTTCTCAACCTGCCGTGGACGTCCTATCCCAGTACGGCTCCCGTGGAGAGGAGGTCAGCAAAATACAGACCCGACTCAAATCCTGGGGTTACTTCTCCGGCGAAGTCACCGGCTATTACGGCTCCCAGACCACCGAAGCAGTCAAACGCTTCCAGCAAAAACACGGTCTGTCCGCTACCGGCGTCGCCGACCGGAAAACCCTCGAGCTGATTGGCATTTCCTCCTCCTCCGGCGCATCGGTTTCCAATGCCGATTTGGAATTGCTTGCCCGCATCATCTCCGCCGAAGCCCGCGGAGAACCTTATATCGGTCAGGTCGCTGTCGGCGCTGTCGTCCTCAATCGGGTGGAATCCTCCTCCTTTCCCGACAGCATCTCCGGTGTCGTCTACCAGCCCGGAGCCTTCACCGCCATCACCGATGGTCAAATCAACGAAGCGGTCACCGACTCTGCCCGCCGCGCTGCACGGGATGCGCTCAACGGCTCTGACCCCACCGGCGGCGCTCTTTACTATTATAACCCCGACAAAACCTCCAACCGTTGGATTCGCTCCCGTCCGGTCATCACCCGCATCGGACAGCACCTGTTCTGCTCCTGAGCCATTTCCTGTTCATCTCCTATGCTACGCAAAAAAGAGGACCTTCTGCCGTCGTCCGGTCGAAAGTCCTCTTTTTTCTGATTATTCCTCTTTAATAAACTGAAAGCTTCCCGCAGCTCCTTTTCCTTCTATATACAGGATATATCTGCCGTTCTCTTCAATCTCGACAGAAAAGGAACCACTCGCCGGATTTTCCATCTCGAACACCGGCTCCTTCTCCCCCTGTCTGCACAGCCTGATACGAAGGCTTTCCTTCCTTCTTTCCACGCTGCCCTGCATGATGTCCCTTGCCTCTAAGGATAGCTCCTGCTGGTCGCTTCCGTTAAAGACACGATACTCCATCGACAGCTGGCTTTCGTTTCCGATGCGGTTGCCATCATAACGCACACAGCCGGTCAGCAAGCAGGCAATCATCACCGCCGCTGCCAATCCCTTCCCTTTCACCTTCCATCCCTCCTTTTGTCTATGAAAGGAAACGAAGCTTTTTCCTCATTTCCTTCAAATCCAAAGGGGATGTCCCTCGCTTTATTTTTCAGAAGGCTCCCGGCTATCCTTCTTGTCGGCAGATTCTTCCTTGCAATCAAACAGTTGCTCCACCTGCTTTTGCTCCAAATCCCGGATATGATGAATCTTTCTTCCTTCTCCATAGGAAAAGAGCCTTAAATCACACCTGCCCTTTCTTTTTTGAAAGATGCTCTGGCTCACCTTGAGCTTTACAATCCGCTCCGGTCGGATAATGACCTGATGAAGAGAAAACCCCTTGGAGTACCGCAGGGTATAACAGCCCTGTTCGTAGGACACACCCGCTGTAAACAGGTCGATGACCTTGACCACCAACAACCATACCAGCGGAAAGGTTGCCATAAAGCTGACCCAACGAATCAGCTGCTCCCAGTTCGGAAACAGTCCCAGCAGCAGCCACCGCCCTGCCCAAACCAATCCCAGCAACGCTGCCGAACGCCAGATATATCTTCCGGCTGACCGCAGACGGTTCGGCTTTGCTGTCCTTTGAGACAGATGATATTCGGGCAGCAGCAGTTGCAAGCTGCGCTCCAGCTGTTTTTTCCGCACACAGGGGATCAAAGCTGACACATCATCCTTAAATTTCCCATATCCCACTGTGGACAGAAAAATGGAGTATACCCCCAGCAGGCAGGTCAGCAGCGAGCGGCGAATATCCAGATAGGCAATCTTGTCCGCCGCAATCCGGTAGGAGCGTTTGGTCAGCAGACCTGCCCGCACCTCCAGCAGATTTTTCCGCCGAATCACATGGAAGTTTGCGTGTCGGGACAGGCTGACCACAAAGGCACACAGATAACCAAAGGACAAAATACACGCCAGCGCAAAGGCAGCCGGCGGCACTCCGAAGGCGAGCGTTCTGGTCACATTTTCAAAGGTGCCGTACAGCATCTCGGAAAACTGCTCTCCCAGAATGTTGCCCGCCTGCGTTACGAAGGTGGAAATCAACAAAACACCTGCAAAGGAGTTGGAGGTCACCATTGCCAGCACAAACACATATCGGTTCTTCGGTGTATAGCTTCTGGTGTGTGCCGGCTGCTCCAGATTGTCCGGCAGTTGCAACAGCTTGATGATCTGTCTGCAATCCTTTGTCCGCAGCAGCATCAGCAAATCCGCCTGTTTCAGTCCCCCTCCCGGTGTATCCACCCGAAGATACGCTCCGCCAAAGAGGCGCACGCTCATCGGTGACACCACACTCAGGCAGTTATACCTGGAAACCGGAAGGAAGCGCACCTCCCGTTTCAATACCCCGCGTTTAATCAGCAGCCCTTCCTCCGACACCTCAATGGTAAAGCTTATCCACAGCAAAACACCCAACGACAAAAATGCCAGCAGAAACACAATATCCATCCACGCACCCTTTGCCCAGTTGGAAATGTTGACCGCAAACTGAAACCCGTTCTCCAACGAAAAACTGTTGATGATAACATAGTACAGTCCTCGAACCACCGGCACCAACAGGATGAACAGATACTTCCACAAAATGCTGACGATGTACAATGGGTGGGAGCGGAACCGTTTAATGGTCGTCGCCTGCTGCATACTCCACCTCCATCTTTTTCCCCAGCTGTATGCGCAGCAGCCTTGCTTCCTCGTATGGGATGCAGTACAGTTGCACCACCCCTCCTGCTGCGTGCAGCCGCAGAGTCGCCAGGTCCATCAGCCGTTGCAGCGGTGTCTGGCTCAGGGTAGTGTACTGCAAATTTCGGACATACACCACATCGGTCTGACTGTAGACTACTCCTCTGCTGACTCGAATCTGCTTTCCGCCGACCGAATAGCTATAACAGTGATGATACATCGGATAATACACAAAGCACAGCAACACAAACACTGCCATCCAGATCAGGGTCAGGATGGTAAAAAGCTTTGCCGCCGTATAATATAAAAATCCGCCCAGCAGCGCCGGTACCAGACAGCCAATCAACAGCCGGATGCGCCAGTACAGCAGCGCCCTTTCCGGCAAACGCTGTGTGGTCAAGGTCCATCCCTCCTTTTCTCGTTGTTTTCTTCCTTTTCCCTTACAGGTCCTTCATCGTCAATGAGATGCGTCTGCGCTCCAGATCCACCTCCAGCACCTTAACCTGTACGATGTCCCCGACCTTGAGCACCTGCGACGGATGGGAGATGCGCCGTTTAGAAATCTGCGAAATATGCACCAGCCCATCCTCATGGACGGCAATATCGACAAATGCGCCAAAGTCGGTGACATTGCGCACCGTTCCGGTCAGCACCATCCCTTCTTTCAAGTCGCTCATCTCCATCACATCGGTGCGCAGCAGCGGCTTTGGCAGCTCGTCCCTTGGGTCCCGTCCCGGCTTGCTCAGCTCGGCGACCATATCCCACAGGGTCGGCTCTCCTACTCCGATGCGCTGTGCAACCTGCGCCTGTCCCATCTGTGCTACCCGCTGTGCCAGTTGCTCCAGCTTGCCTTCCAGCAAATCCTGTGTCTGATAGCCGCACAGGGTCAGCAGCTTTTGGGCAGCCGGATAACTCTCGGGATGGACGCCGGTGCGATCGAGCGGTTCTTCACTCTCCGGCACCCGCAGAAATCCCGCACACTGCTCAAACGCCTTCTTTCCCAATTTGGGAACCTTCATCAGCTGGCTGCGCTTGGTAAAGCTGCCGCTCTCCTCCCGATAGCTGACAATGTTTTTCGCTACCGTCTGGTTGATGCCTGCCACATAGGACAGCAGCGACTGGCTGGCAGTGTTCAAATCCACACCCACCCGGTTGACGCAGTCCTCCACCACGCCTCCCAAAGCAGCATCCATCTCCTTTGCCGGCATATCATGCTGATACTGCCCGACCCCAATCGACTTCGGGTCGATTTTCACCAGCTCTGCCAGCGGGTCCTGCAACCGCCGTGCAATGGAAACGGCACTGCGCAGGGAAACATCAAACTGCGGAAATTCTTTTGCTCCCAGCTCGGACGCCGAATAGACCGAGGCGCCCGCCTCGCTGACCACCATGTAGGATACCTTGCGCTGCAATTTGGGATTCAGCTCTCCCAGCAGCTGCGCCACAAAGATTTCCGACTCCTTGCTGGCGGTCCCGTTTCCAACGGCAATCACCGTCACCCCATACTTTTGAATCAGCTGCGTGAGTATCTTTTTTGCCTCTTCGGTCCTGCTTGCCGGCGGGGTCGGATAAACCACCGTCGTATCCAGCACCTTTCCGGTGGGGTCCACCACCGCAATCTTGCATCCGGTTCGATAGGCAGGGTCAAACCCCATCGTCACCGCTCCTTTGACCGGCGGCTGCATCAGCAGATTTTTCAGGTTTTCCGAAAACACCCCGATGGCTTGCGCATCAGCACGCTCGGTCAGCTGCGCCCGAATTTGTCGTTCCAACGATGGAAACAGCAGCCGCTTGTAGCTGTCCTCGCAGACCTCCCGCAGCTGTTTTGCAAAGGGAGAGTTTTTTCGAATCAGCTCCTGCTCCAGCAGATGAAGCGCAGCCTGCGAATCTGCCTCCAGGCTCACCTTCAGCGCCTCCTCCCGCTCTCCGCGGTCGATGGCAAGCACCCGATGGGAAGGGATTTTTCCAATGGATTCGCTGTAATCTGAATACATTTTGTATATCTTATTTTCTTTTGTACCAATAGTTGTCAAAATCCGCGCATTTTTTTGCAGATAATCCCGCAATCTTGCCCGAACCTGCGGGGAATCGCTCAACTGCTCTGCCAAGATGTCCTGCGCACCGGCAATCGCCTGTGCAGCATCCTCCACTCCTTTTTTCGGGTCGATAAACTTTTGTGCCTCCTGTTCCAGCGAGCTGCCCTGCCGCTGTGCCTGCAAAAACTGCGCCAACGGCTCCAGACCCTTCTCTCTTGCTGCCGAAGCGCGGGTCTTTCTCTTCTGCTTATAGGGACGGTAGATGTCCTCCACCTCCGAAAGGAGGCTGGCTCGCTGTAGGCTTACCTCGACCTGATTCAGCTGCTGCTCATTGAGCTTCCCGCTTGCCTGAATGAGGGCGAACACCTCTTCCCTGCGTTTTTGCAGGCTGCGCAGATACCGCAGCCGTTCCTCCAAAGCGCGCAGCACGGTGTCATCCAGACCGCCGGTGACCTCCTTGCGATACCGCGCGATAAAGGGAATGGTGTTGTCCTCATCCAGCAGCCGCACCGCGCTTTCTGCCTGCTGCCGCCCAATCGACAGCTCCTTTGCCAGCGTTTCGATCATGTCCATATCCGTTCATCCTCTCCGCGTTCTTTGTTTTCACTATACCACAGTTTGTCCTGTTATGAAAACAAAAAGATGCAAATTTATTATCCGTTTTGTTGATTTTTCTGTATTATTTTGTTTTTGTATAGTTCTTGTATTTCCTTTTTGTATTATATCATCTTATTTATACAAAATATAGCAAAAACGGACGACCGATACCATAATCGGTCGCCCGTTCTCTTCCCATTTGATAGGTTTAACTCAGCGAAGAAACTTCCTTTCCTTCCAGCACCTGCTGGCAGTTTTGCAAGATTTGGTAGACCAGCTGCTGCGAAGCGGTATAACGAATCTTTCCATTCAGGCTCAAGTAGACCGAACCGTTTCCGTTTGGAATCAGTTCAAATCGATCCTCCGGTCGACTGCTGTCCCGATAGGAAACGGTCATGGTCAACGCAGGCTCCAGCTCGGGCTGACCGCTGCTCATCCTTTCCGGTGGGATGGAGGTCACTGCCTGATACAACTTGCCAAACAACTCACGGTCCACCGGCTGACCGTTGCAGGTGACCTGCTCGTCATCCTCTCCTTCGACCGTCTCCACCACAAAATCATAGCTTTCTTTCGGGGAGATGATTTGCAGCTGTGCAATTTCTTCCGGCTCCGACGGCTGATAGATGCTTTGGGTCAGCTGCTCTGCCTGCACCTCCAGCCAACTCAGACGGCTGGCTGATACCAGATACACCAGCGGCGAGCCATCCCGCATCAGATAAACATAGTTGTTTGCATCCGGCTCCGAGGTCCGCAAGGTAAAGGCATGGACTCCGTCCACCTGCATCGAAACGATTGAATAAGGCTCGTCGAGCCGATACTC
>FR880131.1 GCA_000435195.1 Clostridium sp. CAG:169
CCGCTATGCACCCTGGAAGCAGTTTGTCGTCCAGACCGACGCGCTGTTTGTGGTATCTCCCTCCCAGCGAGGTGGGTTCAGCGCACAGGCAGTACCTGTAAGCGCCCAAGACAATGCCCTGCGCCTGCCGTTTCCGGCAGAGTGGGCTGGTCAAAGCGCCGAGCAGCTTCAACAGATGACCGGTATCCAAACGCTGCGCTTCTGCCACAACAACCGCTTCCTGATTTCGGCGGACAGTCTTGCAGATGCCATCGCTGCCTGCAAACTGACCCAACAGCTGAACCGATAAAGCAAAGCCGAAAGCTAAACAGGCATCGGAAGGGAAAATCTTCCGATGCCTGTTTTTATTTTGTCAGCAGCTGCTCGAGCCGGTCGGCAGCTTGGTCCAATTCCTCTTTGGAAGGCTGGCGGTCGTCATTGCGATTCATCTGTGCCAGCAGCTCCTTTGATTGCTTTATGAGCAGCCGAATCTCCTCATCGGGCTGCGTCAGTCGGCTTGCCCGGTCGCTCAGCCGTTTGAGGCGTTCCATTGCCATAAACAGAGCGTGCTCCTGCGAAACCTCCTGAATCAGCTGTCCAAACTCCCAGCGCTCATTGTGCGGGGTGATGACCATTTTAATTGGAAGCGAAATCCCCTGCGCTGCCACACCCTTTAAAAGCTGGTCCAGCCGCCTGGAATTGAATCCTCCCATCGCCATCGCCGCCGTCAACTGGGGATAATCTTCCCTTTCTGCTTGCTCGGGTGTGTGGTGCAGATAGCCTGCAAGCTCTCCGGTCCACATCGACAGCTCTTCCTGTGCCACCAGACGATATTCAATTCCCATTTCCTCCAGCAGCTGCGGCAGCTTTTCCTGTGCATCCGCCTGCTCGGGACGGTACAGCAGGACCATTTCCTTGCGTGGTGTGATTTTTGCCTTCATTGTCATTCCTTCTCTCTGTCGGTTTTTGTTTTATTGTATCACACCCCGCTTATTTTTTCCATCCCTGTCCTATGGGTGTCGGTGGCTGGTTTCCAGACCCGGGTGGTCGATGATACATTCGACCGAGATGTCCACGGTGCAGTCGTCGATCACCTGCTCCCAGCGCTGCTGATTTGCCTTCCAGTAGTCGGGCAGATATTTGCAGATAAATTCCGAATAGCGAAAAACGTCGCTTTTGTTCTCAAACAGCACCTTGTCGATGGTGTGGCGGACAGTCGCCTTCACCTGACCGGCAACGGCATTTTGTATCTCGGTCAGCTGGTCGAGCTGTGCGCCTGCGCCTCCTTCGAAGGTAAGCTCCCGCACTTCGCCCTGTGTGCGAATCGACAGGAAAAGATGCGGCTTGCCGTCCTGCAGGCGCACCCGCACCCGGCTCTTGCTTTTTTGCAGCTCCACCGAGGCGCGGGAGGAAGGTTCATCCCCCACCGCCACCGTCACCAGCGCCCGATCCAATTCATTAGTTGCCCACAGCAGCCCTCTTGCTTCTTCCAGCGAAAGAGGCGCAATATATTTTCCACCTCGAAAGATACCCATGCCCGCTACCCGCAGCAACCTTTTCCCGCTGCTGTCCTGTGCGGTTTCCACCAGCGGCAGGTAAGGCTCGGAGGAATCGCTTTGCAGGCGGTTGATCACATCCCGCAGCGCCGGACGTCCCAGCATCCCATTTTTCTGTCCCTGCCGAATCATCCCCTTGACCTGCGAAAAACTGCTGTCCCGCTGCGACTGCACCTGAATGATTTTTTCCGCACGTCCGGTCGTCATGGTGACATACAGTTCCGGGCTGACCTCGTGGTTGGCGTTAAAGTAGCTCAGCAGCGGGTCCAAGCCCTCCTGCGCCGCCTGTCTGCCAATCACCAGAAAGCTGGTGTTTCCCAAAAACACCCGATTGCCGCTGTAATTTTTTACACGGTCAAACGCCTGGCTGATCGAATCCCCGCGGGTCTGGATGACCTGCATCGAGGTGGAGGAGGTCTTTTCCCCCGCCTGTGCCTGCGGTGCAAAATAGAGCAGGGTCAGCAGATACTGCTCCTCTTCCCGGTCGATGCCCACCATCTTGATGATGGTCCTCGATTTCAGCTGCACCGAATCCATACAGCCGGTACAGCTCACCAGCAATACAACGGTCAACAGCAAAACTGCTAAGCGAGTGATTCTGCGCTTCATCCACTCACCTTCCTTCCTGCTTGGGCTGCTCCTTTTTGCTTGTCAGCAGCAGTCCCAGCGGCAGCAAAACCAACAGCAAAAAGACCGGTATCCCTTTTTCCAGAAAGCCGTAAAGTGCGCCAAACAGCTTTAAATGCTTGACCACCCCGACGGATATTGCTGTGAT
>FR880132.1 GCA_000435195.1 Clostridium sp. CAG:169
ACCAGCCGCTGCGTCTGGGCAAGGCGCTGGACGTGGACTTTCTGTCGGTCAGCGGGCATAAGATTTATGCGCCCAAGGGCTGCGGTGCGCTGTACGTCAAAAAGGGCAGCCGCCTGCGTCCGGTCAGCTTTGGCGGCGGGCAGGAAAAAAATATTCGACCGGGCACCGAAGGGATTGCCAATCTGTGTGCGATGGGTCTGTCTGCCCAGCTGCTGACCGTAGAATCGGCGGAAAATCACAGCAGAGTGACCTTGATTCGGGATGCGCTTTTGGAAGGTTTGACAAAACTGCCCGACATCTGCATCAATTCCCCTGCCGACGCGACACCATATATTTTGAACTTTTCCGCATTGGGTGTCCGTTCGGAGATCATGCTGCATTTTCTGGAGGAAAAAGGCATCTATGTTTCCAGCGGTTCTGCCTGTGCAAAGGGCGGAGCCAGCCACGTTTTGCAGGCGATGGGTCTGGAGCGGGAGCGCGCGGACAGCGCCATCCGCCTGAGCTTTGGGCGTTACAACACCCCGGAGCAGGTGCCGCTTTTTCTGGAGGCGCTGGAGGAAGGACTCAAACGCTTCCGCCGTTAAACAGACAGAAGATTGAATGGATTTTATTGTTACTTACCCAAAAGGAGTTCATTATGAAAGAAGTTATTTTGCTTAAAAACGGCGAGATTGCCCTGAAGGGACTGAATCGTCACGCCTTTGAGGACCGCCTGATTAAAAACGCACGCCGCAAGCTGATGCCGGTGGGAGAATTTCACTTTAAAAAGGCGCAATCTACCATCTATGTGGAACCGCAGAGCGATGATTATGATTTAGACGAGGCGGTGGACCGCCTGCAAAAGGTGTTTGGCATTGCCGCTTTGACCCGCGCCTGCGTGGTGGAGAAGGATTTTGAGCTGATCTGCCGCACCGCAGCCGAATACCTGAAGGAGGAGCTGGAGGATGCTGCCACCTTTAAGGTGGAGGCAAAACGTTCGGACAAGAGCTTCCCGATGAAGTCGCCGGAAATCTGCGCCGGCGTGGGCGAGTACCTGCTCGAGCAGTACCCGCATTTACAGGTAGACGTTCACCAGCCGGATGTAGTGGTGATGGTGGAGGTGCGCGACTATGCGGCATACATCCACGGCAGCCAGATCAAGGGTGCAGGCGGTATCCCGGTGGGCAGCGGCGGCAAGGCGATGCTGCTGATTTCCGGCGGCATCGACAGCCCGGTAGCGGGATATATGATGGCAAAACGAGGCCTGGAGATCAGTGCCATCCACTTTGTTTCCCCTCCGTACACCTCCGAGCGTGCCAAGCAGAAGGTCATCGACTTAGCACAGAAGATGTGCTCCTACTGCGGACGCATCAAGCTGCACATCGTTCCCTTTACCGAAATCCAGGAAGCCATCCGCGACCAGTGCCCGGAAGACCTGTTCACCATCATCATGCGCCGGTATATGATGAAGATTGCCTGCCGTGTGGCAAGACTCAACGAGTGTGAAGCGCTCATCACCGGCGAGAGCGTCGGTCAGGTTGCCAGCCAGACTATCCAGGCAATCGCCTGCACCAATGAGGTCTGCGATATGCCGGTCCTGCGTCCGGTCATCGGTATGGACAAGGATGAAATTGTGCTGATTTCCCGCAAGATCGACACCTTTGAAACCTCTATCCTGCCGTATGAGGACTGCTGCACCGTCTTTACACCAAAGCATCCGCGCACCAAGCCGCAGCTGAAGTTTGTAAAATATGCCGAGGAGCAGATGGACAGCGAGCAGCTGATCCAGCGGGCAATCGACGGCATCGAGCTGCTGAGCATCTCCAATTCCTAGGCGCGGGCTTTGCACCAAAAGAGCAGAAAAGAGCTTTTCCGGTGGATAAAAGCAGGATTTACCGCTTGAAACCGTGGGACATTTGTATTATGATTTCCTTAAGAGAAACTGTGACTATAACCAAAGCAGCAAAATTGAGGTGGATACATTGAAAGTTTATATCGTTGGGGTGGATACCGGCAGTCCGTCAGGGCTTTTGGCATCCCCTTATATGGAAAAGGAGCTGAACGTGCTGGGCTACCAGGTCGAACAGTTTCCGGCAAAGGATGCCGACAGCCTGATGCAGGCACTGATGCAGTGCGCCCAGCCGGATGCGCTGATTCTGTGCCCGCTGAGCGGAAATTTGCCGGCGGATGCTGCCTGCATCCATGCCGCTGCGCAGGTATGCCAGAAGCCGCTGGCGCTCAATCCCGGGGTGGCAGCACATCTGGTCAAGCGCGCCAAGCTCTCTGAACAGCAAGCCGAACAGCTTGCCTGCCTGCCGCAGGATGCCAGGGTTTTCCCCTGCCATCAGTCGGCTCTGCCGGGCTTTGAGGTTTCGGGCGGCGGGTTCCACATCGTTGCCCTGCCCAGCGACCAGCAGGAGCAGACCAGCCTGTTTTTCGGCTACCTGTTCCAGATTTTGAAAAAAGCAAGCGACACCCCCTGCTGCGTTCGTGTGGCAAGGGTGATGGAGCTAAACGCCGGACAGGTGGAAGCTGCACTGGAGGACCTGTTGGCAGCGCAGCACCCGTGTGTGGCAGTATACGCTAAGCGTTCGGAGGTCATCGTGCGCATCTGTGATAACGCCGAGGACCGCCAGCAGGCAGCACAAAACTGCAACGCCGCACTCAAGACAGTGGAGGAGCGGTTGGGCAGCTGCATCTACGGAATCGACGTCAACAGCATCGAGCACGCAGTAGCGGCAGGGTGCGCACAGAAAAATATCCGCCTGGCGTTTGCCGAGTCCGGTTCCTCCGGTCTTGCAGCCAAACGCTTTTCCAATGCAGACAGCGAGGGCAAGCTGGTATTTTCCACCTATTCCTGCCGCCCGGAGCAGATGGATTTGGAAAAACTGGGAATCAATGAGAAGATCGGAAAGACCTTTGGACCGGTCAGCGCAAACGTTGCCGCTGCGCTGGCGCTGGGAGCTTCCAAGCAGAAGGAAAAGGAGCTGCTGGGCTTGAGCATCAGCCTGCCCAATTCCTCCTTTAAAAGCAGGAAGGCGTACATCGCCGCTGTGCTGGACGGAATGTGCATGATGGAGGAACTGGATGCCGGAGCCTACCATTCGCTGACCCAGATGACAGCGGACGCAGTCGCGAGACTGTTTAATTTGGCACGCAAGATGCTGGAAAGCTACCCGCAGCCGCCGCAGGGCAGCTGTGATGCCGAGCAGGCGGTGTTGCAGGGAATGGATGTCGTTCCCCATGCCCAGCCGGCAGCGGTGCAGATGCCGCAGAGCCAGCCGGCAGCAGGACACCGCAAAAAAGGCAAAAAGGCACAGCCAAAGGAGCAGCCGCAGCAGAACCAGCCGGCGCCTAAAGCGCCCAAAGGTATCAAGGGGATTTTTTATCGCATCTTCCCAAACCGGGACGACAGCAAATTTGATAAGGTACGGAAGATTTTGCTGTGGGTCTGCCTGTGTGTCTTCATCGGCTCGATTACCTATCTGGTGGATTTTGGTGCACAGAACAAAAAATCGCAGGAGAACATCGCAAGCCTGCAAAGCCAGATGGAAAAAGCCGAGCAGGATGTGGCGGACGGTAAGATCAACGCCTCCAACATCGAGGGGTATCCCAATGATTATCTGCCGAAGTTCTACCCATTCTATCTGGAGAACGACGACATCAAGGGCTGGCTGAAGATTGACGGCACCAACGTCAACTTCCCTGTGGTGCAGACCTCGGACAACGACTACTACCACCGCCTTGGCTTCAATGAGGAGTACGACTACTATGGTACGCCGTACATCGACTGGGAGGCAGATGTCAAAAAGCCCAGCACCAACATCACCATCTACGGACACAATATCCGAAACGACGGTCAGATGTTCAACGACCTGACCAAGTATAAACAGCTCTCCTTCTACAAGGAGCATCCGCTGGTCTCCTTTGACAGCGTGTACAAGGAAGGCACCTATAAAATCTTTGCTGCCTTCATCACCAACAACCTTGCCGAGCACGACAATGGCAACAAGTTTTACTACAACGCCTTTGTCGATGCCAAGGACGAGGCGGACTTCAACAACTTTGTCAATGAGGTCAAGCGCCGCAGCATCTTTGATACCCCGGTTGATGTGGAGTATGGGGACGAACTGCTGACCCTGTCCACCTGCACCTATGAATTTAAGGATGCGCGTTTTGTTTTGGTGGCGCGCAGGGTGCGGGACGGCGAGGACACCAAGGTGGATGTCGAGCAGGCAGTGGTCAACGACGACGCCTACTATCCGGCAGTCTACGCAGGTGCGGCAGAGTACGCCAAAAAGCTGGGCAAGGTCAAGAGCATCACTATCGACGGTCAGCGGGAAATCACACTGGAGGTCGGACAGACCGCGACCCTGACCGCTTCGGTCAAACCGGCGGATGCACCGATCAAGACCTGCAGCTGGGATTCGAGCAACACCTCGGTGGCAACCATCGACAGCTCCACCGGCGTGGTGACAGCGGTCGGCGCCGGTACCACCCAGATCACCGCTTCGGCGGATGACGGCGGCTTTGTTGATAACATCACCGTTACCGTAAAAGGAAATGGATTGGAGCTCAAGGGCATTTCGCTGAGCTCGACGGCACTGAATCTGAAGCCGCAGCAAACTGCGACCCTCAATGCCGTTCTGGACCCGGAAGGAGCGCAGGCAAGCCTGAACTGGAAGAGCAGCGACGAGAGCATCGTCCGCGTCAGCGGAAACGGAGCTTCTGCCCAGTTGACGGCAGTCAACGCAGGCTCGGCGCAGGTGACCGTTTCTTCTTCTGACGGCAAATTCACCGCCGCCTGCCAGATCACCGTTTCCACCTCCTCTCAGGAGGCACCGGGCATCGTCTTTGCACAGACCAATATGAGCCTGACGGTGGGTCAGCCGCAGAATATCAGCCTGACCATCACGCCAAGCGGTGCGGATGTGGGCAAAATCAGCTGGAACGCCAGCAGCGATGCCATCTCGGTACAGGAAGGCTACAATGGAACCGATGTGGTTGTTACCGGTGTGAAAGCAGGAACAGCAGTACTGACCGCCTCCACCGAGAGCGGATTGCAGGCAAGCTGCACCATCACCGTCAAGGAGGAGGGCAGCACCGATACCACCGGACAGGTCAAGCTGAGTGTCAGCCCGCTGGTGCTCAATGCCGGAGAAGAAGGTCAGCTGCAATATGCGGTGGACCCTTCCGGCACACAGCTTACCTTTACTTCCAGCGACCCGCGTATTGCCGATGTCAACGACAAGGGATATGTGACCACCATCATCCACCTCGATCAGACCACCGATGTCACCATCACCGTCAAGACAGCGGATGGCAGCGTTTCGGCACAGACCACTGTGACGGTTATGGCAGCCGGCGGCTCATCGCAGGGCAGCCAGCAAGGTGGTCAGACACAGGGACAAAACCAGAACCAGGGTTCCTCGCAGGAGCAGGGAACACAGGCGGACCTGGGATTGTACTCGGAAAGCAGTTGGGAATCGGTTGAGGTCGGCTACACCAAGCTTCTGCCGCTGCACGTCGGACTAGCAGAGGGGGATGTCACCATCAAGTGCAGCTCCAGCGACCGCAGCATCGCACAGGTGGACAATGAAGGAATGGTCACCGGTGTAGGTCCGGGCAGTGCGACCATCACCATCACCGCCACCGACAACAACACTGGGGATTATCAGACCATCACCGTTGAGGTAGAGGTCGAAGGCAGCGGATTTGGATATGGAACCAGCGATCCGCAGCCGGATGAGGAGGATGACTCCCGCAGCTCCAGTGAAAGAGGATAGTTTTATACCGTTTTTATAACAAAAGGACAGCCGTATCCGGCAGCACCAAAGGTGCAACCGGACGCGGCTGCCCTTTTTTCGGCTTTTTTGCCAAGGGCAGGAATGGGAATTTATAAAGTGTTTTCTTTATTTATATTAAATAATACTAAGTATTCACTATACATTTTAGCATAAGTACTAATTTTAATGAATATATTGATTTATTTTAGGAATATGTTAAGATTCCTCTTAAGGGCAACAAAAATTATGATGAGGGGGAAGATTTTATGATAGACACCACTTACAGCAGAAAGGAAATCCGCAAGGAGATATTTGCCTTGATTCTGCCAATCATTATGGAGAACGTTTTTCAGGTTTCTGCCAGCTTGGTTACCGTTGCGATGATTGGACGATTGTCTCCTCTGGACATTTCTGCGCAGGGCATCGTTATGCGAATTACCGAGACCTTAAACTCGCTGTTTCGCGGGGTTGCCATTGGCTCCACCGTTTATATTGCCAAGGCGTATGGCGCAAAAAGCATGGACCAGTGCTTTAAGGTTTTTAAGCAGACGCTCATCTCCGCCGTGCCGATGGCGATTCTGTTCGGCTCGGTCCTGTTTGCACTTCCTACCCAGTTTTTGCGCATCCTGACCGACAGCAGCGAGCTGCTGACCGTCGGTGCCGGTTATATGAGATTGACAGTAATGGGTCTGCCGTTTGTTGCCATCATGGCGCTGGTGACCTCGGCATTTCAGGGACACAGCAACACCAAGACCCCGATGATGATTGCGATGCTGGTCAACATCAGCAACATCGTTTTAGGATATATCCTCATCTTCGGCGTTGGCGGCATCGGCGGCTTTGGTATCTACGGAGCGGCAGCAGCTCTGACGATGGCGCAGGCAATCGGTGCAATCACCGGTCTGGTTTTGCTGTTTAAGGGTCCCTACAAGGTCTTCTCTGCCGAGCAGCTCAAGGAAAAGATTTTCCACTACGACTGGAAATGTATCAAGGATGTTTATTCTACCGGTATTCCGGCTGCAATCGAAAACTTTTTCTGGCAGTTTTCTGCCATCATTATGAGCCGTGCCATCCTGACCTACGGTGAGGTCAGCTTTTCCGCTTACCAGATTGGATTGCAGGCAGAGTCGATTTCCGGCATGGCGACATTCGGCTTTGGTGTGGCGGCAACCACCTTGTCTGCAAAAGCCATCGGAATGCGAGATGCCAACCTGTTCCGCAGCTACTTTAAGGAGGACGTTTGGCTGTGTACGGTCATCAGCATCTTTACCTCCCTCTCACTGATTTTGATGCCGGGTATCTTTATGTCGATGATGACCAACAACGCCGATATTCAAAAGATTGGGATTGTCTATGTGTTCATCATGGGCTTCATCCAAATCCCGCAGAACCTGTCGGGCATCCTGAGCAAAACGCTGCTTGCCTCCGGCTATAAAAACACTCCTATGATCGTTTCCTTTGTGGGCATCTGGCTGATCCGCATCCCGCTGGCTCTGCTGGTGACCTATGTTTTGAAATGGGACGTATTCTTTATCTGGCTGTGCATCGCGCTCGACCAGATTGCACGCTTTATCATCAACATCTGCATCATGAAGCGCAAGAAGGTTTTGCAGACCGCCGTCCGCTAGAAAAAGTAAACAGCACAAAAAACAGGCAGGAGAGAAGTTCTCCTGCCTGTTTTGTATGGAAAGGGAAAATATTATTCGTCGAGCTTGAGCACTGCCATGAAGGCTTCCTGCGGAACCTCCACCGAGCCGAGCTGGCGCATCCTCTTTTTGCCTTCCTTCTGTTTTTCCAGCAGCTTTTTCTTTCGGGTGATGTCGCCGCCGTAGCACTTGGCAAGGACGTCCTTGCGGAATGCCTTGACCGTTTCGCGGGCGATGATTTTGCCGCCGATGGCTGCCTGAATCGGCACTTCGAACATCTGACGCGGGATGTTCTCCTTGAGCTTTTCTGCCATCTTGCGGGCGCGGGCATAGGCGCGGTCGGCATGGACGATAAAGGAGAGGGCATCCACCACCTCGCCGCTGATCATGATGTCCAGCTTGACCAGCTTGGACTGCTGGTAGCCGGCAAACTCATAGTCAAAGGAGGCATATCCCTTGGTGCGGGATTTGAGCGCATCGAAAAAGTCGTAGACAATCTCGTTGAGCGGCAGCTCGTAGTGCAGCTCTACGCGGTCGGTGTCCAGATACTTGGTATCCTTATAGGTGCCGCGGCGCTCCTGACACAGCTCCATGATGGTGCCGATGTAGGAGGCGGGAGCGAAGATGCTGGCTTTGACATACGGCTCCTCTGCCGATTCGATGTCCGCCGGGTCGGGGTAGTTGGTCGGATTGTCGATCATCATCACGCTGCCGTCGGTCATGTTCAGCTTGTAGATTACGCTGGGAGCGGTGGTAATCAAATCCAGGTTGAACTCTCGTTCCAAACGCTCCTGGATAATCTCCATATGCAGCAGTCCCAAAAATCCGCAGCGGAATCCAAAGCCCAGCGCCTTGGAGGTCTCCGGCTCAAAGGTCAGCGAAGCGTCGTTGAGCTGCAGCTTGTCCAGCGCGTCGCGCAGGTCGGGGTATTTTGCACCGTCTGCCGGATAGATACCGCAGAAGACCATCGGGTTGACCTGACGGTAGCCGTCCAGCGGCTGTTTGGCAGGAGCATCCACCAGGGTGACGGTGTCGCCGACGACGGTGTCCTTGACGCTCTTGATGCTGGCGGTGATGTAGCCGACCTCACCTGCGGAAAGTCCGTCGGTTGGGACCAGGGTGGTAGCGCCCATGTAGCCGACCTCGACCACATGGAACTGTGCCTTGGTTGCCATCATCAGGATGTCGTCGCCCGGGCGCACGGTGCCGTGCATCACGCGGATATAGACAATGACGCCCTTGTAGCTGTCATAGTAGGAGTCGAAAATCAGCGCCTGCAAAGGAGCGTTCGGGTCGCCGGTGGGAGCGGGGATGTCGGTGACGATGCGTTCAAGCACCTGTTCGACGTTGAGTCCGGTTTTAGCGGAGATGCGCGGTGCATCCAGCGCCGGGATCCCGATGATGTCCTCAATCTCATGGCAGACCATATCGGGGTTGGCACTGGGCAGGTCGACCTTGTTGACCACCGGAACGACCTCCAGGTTGTGTTCAACGGCAAGGTAGGTGTTGGCAAGGGTCTGTGCCTCGATGCCCTGGGAGGCATCCACCACCAGCAGTGCGCCCTCGCAGGCAGCCAGCGAGCGGGAAACCTCGTAGTTGAAGTCCACGTGACCGGGGGTGTCGATGAGGTTGAATTCATACAGGTTGCCGTCCTGCGCCTGGTACTGGACCTTGACAGCGCGCGCCTTGATGGTAATGCCGCGCTCACGTTCCAGGTCCATGTTGTCCAGCAGCTGGTTTTCCATCTCACGCAGCGAGATGGCCTGTGTCTTTTCCAGGATGCGGTCGGCGAGTGTGGACTTGCCGTGGTCGATGTGGGCGATGATGCAGAAGTTGCGGATACGGGACATATCCTTCTGCTGATTGTCTGGCATGGGATCTCACCTTTCTATAATGGGAAAAATACATTCAAAAAATTAGCCGTTTCGTCCTGCCGCTTTTGGAAGCCGGGGACGAAGGGAAACTACCATAAATTGTACCACAGCACCGCCTTTTGGGGCAAGGGGGCGTGCGCAGTTTTTCGGAGCAGGCGGTCAGTTTTTGCCGGTCAGCTGCTGCAGCTGTTGCTCCCATTCGTGGTAGAAGATGCCTAAGCTGCCGCGGTAATGCTCCTTCCAGGGCTTGTTGCGCCCGTAGTAATGGACGATGGCGGTGTTGCTGCGCACCCAGTCGAGGGTCAGCTTTTCCGCTGGTGGCAGATGCAGATTTTTCAGCCGCAGATATTTTTCGCCCAGATTGTAGACCAGCGGGTCGAGCGGGACGGTGCGGTCGGCATACAGGGCGTTGAGCACATCCTGGTCGGGCAGCAGCAGGGTGGCTTTGTGTGACTGGATGTAGTCGATGATGGTTTGCGGGGATTCCTTTCGCAGCAGCGCAAGGTTCATCATCATCACACCGGAATTGAGATATTTTGCGTGCTCGGACAGGTGCAGCCGGCGGCGGTTGAGTTCGCGGAAGGTGCGGCTTTCGATGTGGGAGGCAGCAGCAAACAGCTTGCCGTCAAAGTCAATCTGGTAGAGCGAGCGCAGGCTGTGCAGGACAACCAGGTCCGGGTCCAGGTAGAGGATGCGCTCAAGTTGCTGCGGAAGGTAGCGTGCAGCAAACAGGCGGTAGTACATCTCGGTGGGGTAGCGGTCGGAAACGGGAGCGTTTTGCAACAGGTCCTCCGGCACCTGAACATTTACCAGCTCGGTGCGGGGAAGCAGGGCAGACAGTGAGGCAAAGTCCTCTTCGGTCAGGGTGTTGTTGACCACATAAACGGTGTATACGCCCTCCGGGTCCGATTGGGAAAGGGAGTAGAGCATGACGCTCAGAACCTTGAGGTAGTTACGGTCGAGGGTCACTAAAATGTGATAAGGAAACATCATATTCCTCCTTATTTAAATTCCGGTTTGAGCCGATGGCGGCTGCTGTGCAAAGATTTCCAGAAACTGCTGGGCAGCCCAGCTTAAACTGCATCCTTTTTTGCAGACGGCAGCGATGCGGGTGTGCAGGTCCTCTTCGGACAGTTCGCCGTACACCATGTTGTGATGCGGCATGATGCGGTAGGCGGACTGCGGGACTACCGCAACTCCAAGCCCTGCCTCTGCCCACATCAGGGTGGTGCGGGCATCGTCGGCAATGCAGAAGACCTGCGGGGTAATCCCCTTTTGCTCGCACAGGGAGAGCAGGATTTTTTCAAAGCGGCGGTAGAGGATGACCGGTGCGTGTCCCAGCAGCTCGAGGGAGATTGGCTGACCGGAGGGCATCCCTGCGGGAAAAAAGGAGGCAGCTCCGGCGGCAATCATCGGCTCGGGTGAGAGATAGAGGCAGTTGAGCTGGTCATTATGAAAAGGTGTGCGCACGATGGCAAGCTCAATCAGCCCGGATTCCAGCATTTCCATCAGCTCAAAGGTGTTGCCCTCGTGGATGGCAAAGCCAATCTGCGGATACTTCTGGTAGAAGGCGGGGATGCGCCAGCCCAGCAGAGAGGCGCCCGAGGAGGACACCGTCCCGATGTGCAGGGTACCGGTGAAGCCGGATGCCATCGCAAGCATCTCCTTGCGGGTCAGCTCGCTTAACTCCAGAATGCCCTGCGCGCGCTTGTAGAGCACCCGTCCGGCTTCGGTCAGCGCAATGCCGCGGGCGCTGCGCTCGATCAGCGGCAGGTGAAGCTCTTCCTCAAGCAGCTTCATCTGATAGCTCAGCGGCGGCTGGGAAAGGTGCAGCTTTTTGGCAGCGGCACTGATGCTGCCTTCCTCGGCGATGGTGGTAAAATACAGCAGCTGACGGATGTCCACTCGCTTGCCTCCTTTCCGAATAGGCATACAGAAAAGATATGTCAGCCATAGAAATAAAATATTTTTTATAGGGGAAAAAGTATGCTATAATCATATCATATCGCACGATGCGGATGCAATGGAGGAAGAGGGAAGAACTATGTTAAAGTTAGCAAAGTTTTTAAAACGATTTCGCAAGGAAGTCATCATCGGACCGATTTTCAAGCTGACCGAAGCCATCTTCGAGCTGATCGTTCCGCTGGTCATGGCAAAGATCATCGACGTCGGCATTGCCAACGGCGACCGCGCCTATGTGCTGAAGATGGGCGGCGTGATGGTGCTGCTGGGACTGGTGGGACTGGGCTGTGCGCTGATCTGCCAGTACTGCGCAGCGCGCGCCAGCCAGGGCTTTGGGACGGTGCTGCGCTCGGAGATGTTTGCTCATATCAACAGCCTTTCCCACGGGGAAATCGACCAGATTGGCACCCCTTCGCTGATTACCCGAATCACCAACGACGTCAACCAGCTCCAGCTGGCGGTCGCGATGCTGATTCGTCTGGTGGTGCGCGCGCCGTTTCTGGTGATTGGTGCAGCGGTGATGGCGGTGATGCTCGACTGGCGGCTGTCGTTGATCTTCTTTATTGCCGGACCGCTGGTGGCGCTGGTGCTGTACCTGGTGATGAGCCGCTCGGTGCCGTTTTTCAAAATCATCCAGCGCAAGCTGGACCGCCTGTCGCTGATTACCCGCGAAAATCTGTCGGGTGTGCGGGTCATTCGCGCCTTTTCCCGACAGGAGCAGGAGAAAAAACGCTTCCATGAAGCCAACACCGACCAGATGGAAACAGCCATCTCGGTCGGACGGATTTCTGCGCTGCTCAACCCGTTGACCAGCGCTATCGTAAACCTTGCCATCGTAGCGGTGGTCTGGTTTGGCGGCGTGCGGGTGCAGGCAGGCGGGATGACACAGGGCGAAATCATCGCCTTTGTCAACTACCTCAATCAGATTCTGGTTGCGATGATCGTGGTGGCAAACCTAGTGGTCATCTTTACCAAGGCATTTGCTTCGGCAGCGCGTGTCAACGAGGTGCTGGAGATGCACAGCTCGATTGTCAACAAAACAAATCAGCCGGTGCAGCCGGTGCAGGACAGCCCGAAAATCTGCTTTGAGCAGGTCCGTTTCTGCTATCCTGAGGCGGGCGCCGATGCGCTGTCGGACATCAACCTGACCATCCGGCGCGGGCAGACGGTGGGCATCATCGGTGGTACCGGCTGCGGAAAATCTACTTTGGTCAACCTCATCCCACGCTTTTATGAGGTGAGCAGCGGCAGCATCCGGGTGGATGGGACCGATGTGCGCAGCTATCCCATCCCACAGCTGAGAAAGAAAATCGGCATGGTGCCGCAGCGGGCAGTGCTGTTCTCCGGTACCCTGCGGGAGAATATGCAGTGGAACAAGCAGGATGCCGGCGATGAAGAGATCTGGCAGGCGCTGCGGGTGGCACAGGCGGAGGAATTTGTGCGCAAGCTGCCGGACGGGTTGGACACCCGCATTTTGCAGGGCGGCGAAAACCTTTCGGGCGGACAGAAGCAGCGGCTGACGATTGCCAGGGCGCTGGTCGGCTCGCCGGAGATTCTGGTGCTGGACGACAGTGCCAGCGCACTGGACTTTGCCACCGATGCTGCGCTGCGGCGCGCGATTGCCGATTTGGACCAGGAGATGACGGTGCTGATTGTCTCCCAGCGTGCAAACACAGTGCGCTACGCCGACCAGATTGTTGTACTGGACGACGGAAAAGCGGTGGGCATCGGCACCCACGAGCAGCTGCTGGAAAGCTGCGAAGAATATCAGGAAATCTACTGGTCGCAGAATGAGCGTGTTTTGGCAAAGGAGGAAGCATAATGGAAAACAGAAAAGAAACCCTTGCAAGGGTCCTCCGGTTTGCAAAGCCATACCGCTGGTATCTGCTGGCAGCTCTGGTCAGCGCAGTGCTCAGCGTTTCGCTGACCTTGTATGCGCCGGTGCTGATTGGTCGGGGAATTGACCAGATCGTCGCGCCCGGCAAGGTGTATTTTGACAACCTGCTGCCAATTTTGATCGAGCTTGGCATCGTAGCAGTGCTGGCAGCAATCTTCCAGTGGCTGCTGACCCTGTGTACCAACATCGTCACCTATAAGACGGTGCGCGACCTGCGTTCAGCTGCATTTGAACATATGGAGGAGCTCCCTCTCTCCAACATCGACAGCCGCCCGCACGGCGACATCATCAGCCGCATCATCAACGACATCGATTCGGTCTCGGACGGGTTGCTTCAGGGCTTTTCCCAGCTGTTCACCGGAATCATCACCATTGCCATCACACTGGTGTATATGCTGGCAATCAATTTCAAGGTAGGTCTGGTTGTGGTGGTCATCACGCCGCTGTCGCTGTTTGTGGCATCCTTTATTGCAAAACATTCCTTTGATATGTTCCGCCGCCAAAGCGCCATCAAGGGTCAGCTGAGCGGATGCATCGAGGAGCTGGTGGGCAACCAGAAGGTAGTCAAAGCCTTTTCCTATGAGGAGCGCGCCCAGCAGCAGTTTGACCGGATCAACCATCAGCTGTACGACGTAGGGGTCAAGGCGCAGTTTTATTCTTCGCTGACCAATCCCTGCACCCGCTTTGTCAACGGAGTGGTCTATGCGGCGGTTGCCATCGTCGGCGCGCTCTCCTGTATTGCAGGCGGATTTTCGGTGGGTGCGCTGTCCAGCTTTTTGACCTACGCCAACCAGTACACCAAGCCGTTCAACGAGATTTCCGGCGTCATCACCGAGCTGCAAACGGCAATCGCCAGCGCCAAGCGGGTGTTCGACATCATCGATGAGCCTGTCCAGCAGCCGGACGAACCGGATGCGGCTCATCCAACCGGCTGTGAGGGTCAAATCGAAATCGACCGGGTCAGCTTCTCCTATGAAAAATCCCATCCGCTCATCCGTGATTTCCACTTGCAGATAAAACCGGGTCAGAGAATCGCGCTGGTCGGTCCGACCGGCTGCGGCAAGACCACCATGATCAACCTGCTGATGCGCTTTTACGATGTGGATGCAGGAGAGATTCGGGTGGACGGGCAGCCAATCAAAAAAATCGGCAGGGATTCGCTGCGGTCGCTGTACGGTATGGTGCTGCAGGACACCTGGATGTTCAAAGGCTCGGTGCGGGACAACATCGCCTACGGCAAGCCCGATGCTACCGATGAGGAGGTCGTTGCAGCGGCAAAGGCAGCCCACGCACACAGCTTTATTATGCGTCTGCCACAGGGTTATGATACCGTGCTGGCAGAGGACGGCGGAAACATCTCGCAGGGACAAAAGCAGCTGCTGTGCATTGCGCGCGCCATGCTGACCAAGCCTTCGATGTTGATTTTGGACGAGGCGACCTCGAGCATCGACACCCGAACCGAAATCAAAATCCAGCAGGCATTTGCCCAGATGATGGAGGGTCACACCAGCTTTGTGGTGGCACACCGACTGTCCACCATTCGCGAGGCGGACTGTATCCTAGTGATGAAGGACGGACAGATCATCGAACAGGGAACCCACCAACAGCTGCTGGAGAAAAAAGGATTTTATCATCAATTATATAACAGCCAGTTTATCCAGACAGAAGCATAGAGGACAACAAATCACAAAGGGTCCCGACCATCCGGTCGGGACCCTTTGTCCTTTTGCTTTTTAAAAATGGTCGGGATGAATTTAATAAACTTTTTAAAATAATATTGACTTTTAAGATAAACAAAACTATTATAAGTTTATAAAATAAAAGGAGGATAAAAAATGAAAGAAGGATGGGAACAGCTGGACGAACAGCAGCTTGCACAGGGGTATTTTTTTGACCGGCAAAAGGAATGTTGGGTATGCCTGGACTGCCTGAAGGAGTTTGACCGGCAGGAAATCTTTGCGTTCGACGGTAAATTTTATACAGCCCAAAAGGCGGTGCAGCTGCACCAGAAAAAAGAGCACCCGGACCGACTGCATAAAATATTGGAAGAGGAGAAAAAACTGCTTTCGCTGACCGAAAAGCAGGAACAGCTGCTCGAGCGGTTTGCAGCAGGGATGACCGATGCACAGATTGCAAAGGAGTTTGGTGTTTCTGCCTCAACGGTGCGCCACCAGCGCTTTGTCTTTCGGGAGCGGGCAAAGTCGGCAAAACTTTACCTTGCGGTGTGGCAGATGGTACAGCAGGGTCGGGAGCAGTTAGACAGAGGAGAAGAATTGATTGAAATTCATGGAGGTGCGACCATGGTGGATGCGCGTTATGAAATTACCCAACAGGAGGAACAGAAGATTTTGTCGACGGTGTTTGCGTCGATGCAGCCGCTGCGCTTAAAGAACTTCCCGCCAAAGGAAAAAAAGAAGGTAGTGATTTTGCGCACGATTGCCAAAGAGTTTGAGGAGGGAATCCGGTACAGTGAGGTGCAGGTAAATGAAATTCTCAAGGACATCTACCCGGATTATGTCACTCTGCGCCGGTATCTGATCGAATACGGTTACCTGGAGCGCACCCGAGACAGCTCTGCTTACTGGAAGAAATAGGGGATTTGTCATTTTCCCCAACAAACGGGCGACGGGATAGGGCAACTTTCGGTGAAAAAATGAAACGGCAAGCAAGTATGGCAGAGAAAACGAGAAAAAACGAGAGATTTTAAGCGTGAGCGGGATATAAATTAAATTTTCGGCTAAAAAGACCTTGACAACCTTTTATCGTTTGTTTATAATAGAGAACGTTGATTTGTCATCATTGGATTTTTACGGAAAACCGATGATATAAATTGTATTCGATACAAATGAAACAGGAGGTACCATTCATGTCTACAACAATGCCAAAAGCACAGAACATCACCCGTAAATGGTATGTTATCGACGCTGCAGACAAGCCGCTGGGACGCACCGCTGCCAAAGCTGCTGACCTGCTGCGCGGCAAACATAAACCGATTTTTGCTCCACACGTTGACTGTGGTGACCATGTCATCATCATTAACGCTGAGAAAGCTGTCCTCACCGGTAAAAAACTGGTTCAGAAGGTTCACTACCATCACTCCGGCTGGATTGGCGGTATGAAAGAAATCCGCTATGACAAGCTGATGAAAGAGAACCCGGAAAAAGCAATGATGCTGGCTGTTAAAGGTATGATTCCAGACACCACCATCGGCAGACAGGCTCTGACCCGCTGCAGAATCTACAGAGGCAGCGAGCACAACCATGCTGCACAGAAACCAGAACAGCTCTAATTGGGAAGGAGGACAATGAATCATGTACGAATCTAAAGCATACTTCTACGGCACCGGCAGAAGAAAACACTCTGTTTCCAGAGTAAGACTGTACCCAGGTACCGGTAAAGTTACCATCAACGACAGAGACATCGACGAGTACTTCGGTCTGGATACCCTCAAACTGATCGTTCGTCAGCCATTTGAAGTTACCAACACTGCTGGTAAATTTGACGTTGTCTGCACCGTTCGCGGCGGCGGCGTTTCCGGTCAGGCTGGTGCGATCCGTCACGGTATCTCCCGTGCTCTGCTGCAGAACGGCGACGAAATGCGCCCACTGCTCAAAAAAGCAGGTCTGCTGACCCGCGACCCAAGAATGAAAGAGCGTAAGAAATACGGTCTCAAGGCAGCTCGTCGCGCGCCTCAGTTCAGCAAGCGATAATCTGCTGTTCAAACCGTATCAAAATGGTTCAAAAACCCCGGAAAATCAAGGTTTTCCGGGGTTTTACTATATCTAAACGGGCTGATATGGTTTGACCAAATTTGGCAAATCGAGAGCCGTTTTCACCCAATTTTTAGTGGTTAAATATAGGACAACCGGCAAAAATGGGGGTAAAAAAAGGGGTTAGTGGTTAAATTATAGGACAACCGAGAGCCGATTTTGGGGGTGTTTTGGAGGTGCTTTTCAGCCTGCCTTCCCCTCGTTTTG
>FR880133.1 GCA_000435195.1 Clostridium sp. CAG:169
CTGACCTAAAAAAGCGGCAAAGAATAAAGTTTTTATGCAGTCTTTTTCCCTTTGTTTCTCTTTTCCTGCTGTACCTGCAAGATTATCTGCAAAATAAAAAAACAGCAGCCGCATAGCTGCTGTTTTTTTCTTGCTTTTGCTTATTCCAGATCAATCTTTGCATACAACGGCTTGTCCTGCGCCTCACTTGGAGCAGTGCTGCGCGGTACCTCACTGCGGATATTCTCGTTGGATGCCGCCGGCTTTTCCTCAAAACATCTTTCCTTGTTATAAGAGTTCTGTCTTGGCGGACGTCTGCGGCTCTCTCCGCCTTCGTCCTTGCCGTTGTTGTTCGGACGGAACACATACGGTTTCTTTTCCTGACCGTCCTGGTTCTTTCCTTCGCCCTGCGGACGGCGGGAGTTCTGGCGGTAGCCGCCTTTTCCGTTGTTGTAAGGCTTTTTCTTGCCCTTGTAATTGTTGTTGTACTTTTTGACCGGATTGGTGGAGCTGATAACCACCCGTCTGTTCGGCTCTTCTCCGATGGAGGAAGAGGTCGCACCCTCTACGGTCGCCACCGTTGCATGGATGATTCTTCTCTCGTATGGATTCATCGGCTCCAGGGTCATGCTGCGACCGCTCTTGACTACATTGCGTGCCAAACGTCTTGCCAGCGATTCCAAGGTCTTTTCCCGCTTTTCACGGAAGTTGCCGCTGTCAATGGTGATTCGCATATAATCACCGTCCAGACGGTTGACCGCCAGGCTTGCCAGATACTGGATTGCATCGATGGTCTCGCCGCGTCTGCCGATCACAAAGCCCAGATCGTCGCCCTTGAGGGTGATATTCAGGTTCTCTCCGTCGCGGTTTGCCTCTGCGGTAAAGTCCTGCGCACCCATCGCCTTCAGAACAGCAGTGATGTACTCCACTGCCATTTCCTCTTTATTTTCCTTTACAAAAACGCGGACCTTTGCCGGATATGTCTTCAGTCCGAACAATCCTTTTTTCGGCAGGTCGATGATTTCAAACTCTACCTTCTCCCTTGCCGTCTGCAACTGTCTGCATGCCTCTTCAATTGCAAGATCCACCGTTTTACCGGTTGTAATAATCTCTTTCAAACTGACACCTCCTCTGATAATCAGTGAAAAATCCTACCCTTATTCCAAATCGTCGTCGGTCACATCGGTATAGACATCGCCGTATTTTTCTGCGTCTGCCTTTCTTGCCGCTGCCAATTTCTGACGATTGATTTCTTTCTGACTCTTTGCACGCGCCTGTGCCTGCGCATCGCCGCTGCGTGCCTTTTTCTT
>FR880134.1 GCA_000435195.1 Clostridium sp. CAG:169
CAATCGAAGTTTCCGATGCGGACGGCAACGCAGCACAGGTTAAGGTGACCAGCGACAAGGGTCAGCTTACCGGCAGCGGCAGCAGCTACACCTTGACCGTTACCGAAAACGGCACCTATACGGTTACCGCAGAGGACAGTAAGGGTAGCCGCACACAGGTACAGATTCCGATCGAAGCAATCAAAGGCAACGTTGCGCCGACTATTGCAGCGGAGCAGCCGCAGATCAACGCCACCAGCGCCACCATCCGCGTGACCGTCGATGACAACGGCGGAACGGAAATCACCTCGGTCACCGACCAGAACCTTAACGCAGCTGCGTTGCAGGCGGACGGCAGCTATCTGCTCACCGTTACCGAGGACGGCAGCTACACCATCACTGCGACCAACAAAGCGGGCAAGTCCGCGTACACTACCGTTGTCGTCAGCGGCATCGACCGCACCCCTCCGGTTGTCGAGCAGCCAACGGTCAGCTACAACGAAAACATGACCAGTGCCCAGATTGTGTTGAAAGCCAACGATGGAAACGGCAGCGGCATCGCCAAGGTGACCGCATCGGGCGTTGAGATGAGCCTGAGCGAGGGCAACTATATCCTGAACGTCACCCAAAACGGCGAGTATGCGATCGTTGTCACCGACAAGGCGGGCAACCAGGCACAGGCACAGGTCACAGTGAATGGCATCGACAAAACAAACCCTGATATTCGCCAGACCAGCGACAACAACGGCTGGAAGCAGAAGCATGAGGTCACCTTCGCGGTCACCGATGAGGGCAGCGGCATCAGCAGCGTGCAGGTAACCAAGGATGGCAAAACCATCACACACAGCGAAGGAAACGGTTACCGTTTCACCGCAGAGGAAAACGGCAGCTATCTCATCACAGCAACTGATAAAGCGGGCAACTCCGCCACAAAGACGGTGGAAATCAAAACGGTGGACCAGACAGCTCCGACCGTTGTTCCACAGCTGAAGAATGGTGACAAGGCAATCAATCCTTACAACGGCAAGGATGCCAGCATCTATCAGGGAGGCAAGGTGACCGGCTATACCGTCAGTGTGCCACAGGAAGCGACAGCGGCAAGTCCGCTCAGCGTGCAGGTGAAAACCGACAAGCAGACTGAATTTAAGACCCTGAGCAAGGATAACATGAAGATTATCCTGACAGAAGGAACGCACGCCGTCACCCTGCGGGCAATCGACGGCGCCGGAAATGTGGGCAAAGAGGTTCAGTACAAAATCAAGGTCGACTTACAGACGACCCAGACACAGAAACCTGCCGGTGAAACAAAGCCGGATGGCGCCGAATCGCAGCAGAGCCAGCCAGCCGATGTAAAGGCACAGCAGGAAACTGCATCGACAAAGCAGCAGGTAAAGAAAGTTCGGCAAAGCAATCCATCGGATGCAAACCCATCCAATGCAGCACAACAGGGAATCCAATCGGGTGACCCACAGCCAAAAGAATCCTAAGAGTATCACAAAAAAGCCACCTGAACAACCGTTCGGGTGGCTTTTCGTTTGTGATTTTGTGGTTGAATTTTGCTTTAGCCGATCCACCAGCTTCCGTCGGGAGCCTGATAAAGCGAGCCGACCTCCTCGGATAGAAGGTTGCCGTCAAAATCTCTTGTGATGAGCTTGTCATAATAGCGGTAGCGGTCGGTTGCACAATTTTTTTCGGAATCCCAGCCCTCCTCTACCCAGGCTTCCAGATAGACTTTATCCCCTTCAATTCGTATAGCGCTTTCACTGCTGCCCAAGGGGAAGGAGAACTTTTGTGGGTAATAGCAGACAAACTGCTCATCCTGGCTGACAATATGCACCGAATCTCCGATGATATGCAGATTGTACAGATTGACTTCTTTTATAGACAGTTGGGTCACCTGCTGCAAACAGCTGTCCGGTACCCACTGGTAGAGCTTGATCAGTTTGCAGTTAAAATCGCCCTGTAAAAAATAGTATTTGTTTTCCAGGTAGACTGGATTACCATAAAGAATATTCTGTCGTTTGTCAAATGGCTGGTAGACCTTGCCTGTGACAAGGTCATAAAAGCGCAGGACGCTGCCCGGGTAACTGCTGTATTGCAGGCGCTCCGGCAGGTCGTAAAAGTCGGCAGTATCCGAGTGGGAGAAGGCAAAGCGTTTTTGACCGGCAATCGTTTCGATATAGCTTCCTGTGACTTTCTCAAAGCGTTTCAGCATAACAAAACTCCTCTCAAAATAATTTCGACAATTATCTTAAATGGATTGTATCATAAAATGAGGACAGATACTACCCGGCACAGGAGATTTGTTACAAAAAATAAAAGGGTTGCAGCAAATGTCCGAAAAAAAGGCACTGTACAACAGGAAAATCCCTGATTTGCAAAAGCAAAACAAGCAAAAAGTCGGAAGGGTTCATACAAAGAAAATTTTATGGAATTTTATACAAACGATTTGTCAATTTTGTAAAAGTATGGTATTCTTGATATATTGAAAAGGAAGAGAGTCCTGTTTTGGAGCAGTTTGTCGACAGAATGGGAATGGCTGCCTGTGTGGGCGGCATATACTTTGGACAGGACAAAGCAATGTTAGGGGAGATGTTTTATGAACAATCAAAGAAGAAACTTCCGCTTGACCTGCGCTTTGCTGGCAGCGGTGCTGGCGGTGGGAGTGGCAGGATGCGCACAGCCGGCAGAGGATAAACAGCCGCAGGGAAAGACCCAGCAGCTGTGGATAGCGGATAACTTTGTCGACCCGCAGGAAGGCTACCCGATGGAAAATCCGTCGGCGATCGAGCTTTCTGCAACCGCCGCTTTGCAGAAAAACAGTCTGCTCAACGGGCAGACCCAAAAACAGCAGCAGAGCCAGGAGATGAAGGCGGTTTGGCTGTCCTACCTCGACTTAAAGCCGATGCTGCTGGACAAAAATGATAAGAGTGTGGGAAAAGCACAGTTTACAAAAAATATCCAGAAGGCGTTCGATAACATCCAGCAGCTGGGACTGAACACCGTGATTGCACAGGTGCGTCCCTTCAGCGATGCGCTGTACGAGTCGGAACTGTTCCCCTGGTCCTATCTGGCGACCGGCGAAGAGGGCGCAGACCCCGGCTTTGACCCGCTTGCTATCATGGTCGAGCAGGCACACCAGCGTGGCTTGAAGCTTCATGCGTGGGTCAATCCTTACCGGGTGCGCACCTCGGCGACCAACAAGCAGCTGAGCAGCAAAAATCCTGCTGTCAAGCTGCTCAAAAGCGGAGATGCCATCCGTTACAACGGTGCAGTGACCTATGACCCGGCAAGCAAAAAAGCACAGCAGCTGATTGTGGAGGGCGTGCGGGAGATTGTGGAAAAGTATGACGTGGACGGTATCCACTTTGACGATTATTTTTACCCCACTACCGACGCGGGCTTTGACAGTGCCTCCTATCAGGCGTACAAAAACAAAGGCGGCAGCTTATCGCTGGCAGCTTGGCGCCGTCAGAATGTCAACGACCTGGTCAAACAGGTGTATGCAGCTGTCAAGCAGGCGGACGGTGAGGTGCTGTTTGGCATCAGTCCGCAGGGTAATATGGACAACAACTACAACAAGCAGTTTATCGACGTGAAAAAATGGCTGAGTGAAGAGGGCTATCTCGATTACATCTGCCCGCAGGTCTACTTTGGTTTTAAAAACAGCACCTGCCCGTATGAGCAGACGGTGGAAGAATGGAACGACCTGATCCAAAATAAGGTCCAGCTGGTGGTTGGACTCTCCCCTTACAAGGTCGGTCTGGAGGACGCCTATGCAGGCAACGGCAGATGGGAGTGGGCAAACAGCGGAGACATCCTGGCGCGGATGGTGGAAACTGCCCGCAAGGAGGAGCACTATCAGGGATTTGCGCTCTTCCGCTACAACTCGGTGTTCCAGCCGGAATCGTCGGTTCGACCGGCAATTTTGGAGGAGCTGGACAGCTTGCAGGAGGTTTTATAACGCAAACATCAGGATGGAAAGAAACAGGAGGCCAGCACGGTGACAAAGAACAATAAAGAAAAAACGATCATCAACTCCTTAGCGGGAGTGATGGCGGTCATCACCATCCTTGCAATCTTTGCAGTGGTGATTCTGCGTCAGACGGCGGCGCAGGAGGAAAAGGATCAGAAGGTTGCACAGGCAATGCAGCAGATTCAACAGGAGCAGGAGGAGCAGAAGTCCCAGCCGCAGCCGGTGCAGCAGGAGGCGTCTGCGGTGCAGTTTGAACTGCCGCAGGAGATGAAAGCGGCGCAGGTAAGTCCCGGAAGGGAATTTTTATCCGAGCTTGCACCTACGATTGAGCAGGCACAGTTGCGTCTGTCCGGGGAAGTGCTCCAGCAGGAGCAGCAATCGGCGCAGCCGGATGAGGAAGAGGTCTATCGGCAGCTGGAGCAGCTGGTGGAGCAGGCGGCACAACTGGGACTGAACACCCTGTTTGTCAGCACCGAAAATGCCTATGGAACGCTGTGGGACTCTCCGGCAAAGATGGTCTCCTTTGACCTGTTGGGCAGCCTGTGCGATCTGGCGCATCAGCAGGGAATAGCGGTGTACGGTCTGTGCGATCTTTCGCTGGTTGCAGGAACGGACGGCAGAATGCACCACATGACTTCGGTGAATGCAAAGGCTTTGGACCGCAGTGCGGAGCAGTTAGCCGCCATTGCTTCCCAGCGAGGGCTGGACGGTCTGCTGCTGG
>FR880135.1:0-7593 GCA_000435195.1 Clostridium sp. CAG:169
ACAGAAAGCTTCGCCCAGCGGCTGCTCCAGATGCACCAGCAGATACTCCGGCACAGCTACCGAAAGGACGTGTGACAGCTTCTTTGTATAGGTGATTTCCTCTTTGAGGCTTTGCAGGGCAATCCTGTTTTTCGGAAATTTATACGCCACCCCGCTGCCATCGCTCACAATCAACCCATTGGCTCCCTCTCCAACCAGCCTGAGCTGTTCTACTTTAACACCCAGCACCCTTGCACAGCGCTCCAGTGTGGGTCCCGGACACTCTCTGTCGTTCATCGGTTTCTCCCCTTTCCTTTATCCTGCCAATTTTTTCTGCAACTTTTCCTTAAAATTGCAGAAAATACCGATAGTCGGTGTAGGTTTTGTCTGTCCCTCTTTTTTGGTAGGAGCTTTTGCCGTCCTGCACACAGCCCAGCTTTTGTGCCACCCGCACCGAGGCATTGTTCCCTTCGGTGACCCAGATGGTCACTGCCTTTGCTTTGCTGCTGCGGGCGTACTCTGCCATTCCCTTTGCCATCTCGGTGGCATATCCCCTTCCCCAAAACTGCTTGTGTACACAGTAGGCAAGATCATAGACCCCGTCCTTTGGAAGGAAACTACAGGTGCCAATCCGCTCCCCGCTCTGCTTATCCTCGGCAATCAGGTAGCAACATTCCTCGTCCTCTCCCAGCTGCTCCAACTGATGCAGATACTCCTCATCCAATTCCTCCATCGCTTCGTCCGGCAGATACTCTCCCATCTCTGCATCGTTCCAGATGCCGGCAGCAAATCGTGCATCTTCCTTCTGAAATCCACGCAGATACAATCTCGGTGTTTCAATCGTCGGTATTTTCATTTTACTTTCCTCCCTGTATCACATCGCTCTACAGATACAAAATCACATAACCTGCCATCGCAAAGGAGGCGGCTGTAAACAGCAGCATCCCCACATTGAGCAAAGCAGCATCCAACGCACCCTCCGGCAGCTTCGGGTCGTTTTGCAGCGGATGCCTTCCTCTGCACCGCCAGAGGGTGTAGCCGACGTAAGCTGCTCCCAGCAGATAGAGCATTCCCAGCAGCGACAGCACCAGTTCACTCTCTCCCGCCAGATACGGGATGACCCCTCCGATAAAATTGACACAGGCGTGCAGCAGAATGGTGTTCCGCAGCGAGCCGGTCTTGCAGTAGACCCATGCAAACAGTCCGCCCAGCGCAAACGCATACGGATACTGTACCACGTTGCCGTGCATCAGCATAAACAGGCAGGCGCTGGTGAAAACATACGCCTTGTCCCCATACGCACCCACGCAGCGGTAGACCAGCTTGCGAAAGAGCAGCTCCTCCCCCAGCGGCGCAGAGATGACCGTCACCAGAACCATCTGCCAGAGTGTGTAGGAGCCGACACTCTGCTCGATCAGGTTGCCTGCCGGAGAGCCTTTCAGCTGTGAGAGCAGCTCATTGACCGCTGTTCCGATGAGATTAAATAAAAACAGCAGTCCGATACTTAACAGCAGATACTTGAAAAAGCAGCTGACACTGAGTTTTCTTCGACTTAGAGGGCGCTGCGGTGTGTTTGCACTTTTTGCAATCCACCAGCAGACCGGCAAAGCAACCGCATACTGCACCAGCTCCCCCAACAGCAACCCAAACCAGGAGGAGGACAGCAGCTGCGGGCACAGCAGCTTTACCACCAGCATCAGCGGCAACGATAAAAACTGATAAATCAACAGGTATGCCAGCATCCCCAAACCTAAGCGGTTGTAGGTTCGCCGTATCTGTTTTGTCTGCCATTCCACAGGGCAGCCCTCCTTTTCATTCTGTCGGTCTGTGTGTTTTATAAAGCAAAAGCAGCCGAAATCAACCGTTTATCCGGCTGAACGGCTGCTTTTTAAAAGACGTTCTTATGCTTCCTGTTTTTTCATTCGTTCTACAATGCTCTTGTTCTTCCACTTTCCGGTCATGTAGTAGATACCGGAAATCAGTACGCCCAGCGCCCAACCAACTGCGTAGGAATAGTAGATGTCCTCTTTTTCAAAGAAGTGTGCAATCAGGTAGGCAGCCGGCAGTCTTGCCAGCCAGAGGCTGACAAAGGAGGAAATCATCGGAATCACCATGTCTCCTGCGCCGCGCAGAACGCTGTTGTACATAAAGGTGATTGCCAGCAGGAAATAAAACGGCAGCACCCCATGCAAATAGGCGACACCTGCATCGATAACCTCTGCGTTCTGGCTGAACATTCGCATCATAAAGGCACTGGTCGGGTACAGCAGGATGCCGACGACAATGCAGCAGCCAATCGACATGATCAGCGATGCCTTTAAGCCTTCTTTGACGCGATGCTGGTTGCCTGCACCGATGTTCTGTCCTGTGTAGGTGGTCAGTGCGTTGGACAAGCTCTGGACCGGCAGGAAAGCAAAGGTATCAATCTTGTTTGCGCCGTTAAAGCCTGCCATAAAGCTAGAGCCGTAGCTGTTTACCAGCGACTGCATAAACATAATGCCGATGGAAAACAGCGCCTGCTGAATACCGGACGGGATGCCCAGACGCATTGCCTGGAAAAACAGCTCCTTCTGGAAATAGAACTTGTGCGGACGGATTTTGATGAAATCATAGTGGCGGTTGATGTAAAAGACACCGAACAGCCAGGAAACAATCTGTGCGATGATGGTCGCCAGCGCAACACCTGCTACCCCCATTGGGACAGTGATGGTCAGCACCAGGTCCAGCACGATGTTGATGACCGTCGCAATCATCAAAAACAGCAGGGATGTGCGGCTGTCGCCAAAGCCCTGCAGGATGCCCGCGTTGATGTTAAAGCCCAGGTTACCAATCACGCCGATGAAGATGATGACCATATACGTCTTTGCCATCTCCAATGTGCCGTCATCCGGCACCTTCATCATGTGCAGCAGCGGTTCACTTAAAAAGATACCAATCAGCGACAGCGGAATGATACCGATGATCAACGCCGTGTAGATGGTATTGACCGTCTGATTGACCCGCTCCAGGTCGCGCGCACCGTAAAACTGCGAAATCATAATAGTCGCGCCGGTACCGATGCCCATAAACAACGAGCTGAGCATAAAAATGATGGGGAAGCCGGTGCCCACCGCAGCCAGTGCCTTGTCCCCGATGACATTTCCGACCACTACGCTGTCCACCATGTTGTACAGCTGCTGGAAGATGTTACCCAGCAACAGCGGCATGGTGAAGCTCAAAATCAGCCGGTACGGGCTGCCGCTGGTCATGTCAATCGAGGTCGTTTTTTTTTCTTTTGCCATAAATCCATTCCTCTCCTTCTCTTTTGTCCCGCCGTATTGCGGGATTGTTAAATAGTAAAAATTCCATATCTTTCATTATATTGTATGTTTTTACAAATTACAAGAGGGTCTATTACAAATCTTTTTGCACCTTTTTAGGGGTATAAAAGCTCGTTTGTATAATCCATCTATTTTTATTTTTATTTTTTCCTAAAAATTTATTGACTTTTTACTAGCAAGAGGTTATAATAGGATTGTTAAAAGAAGTATGCAATTTTTACGCTTCTTTTACCTTTCTTTTGAGATCTCCTGACCGGTAAACTCCGGTCGTCCTCTATTTTTTATTACACAGCCAAAAAGGGAAGTCCGTTTGGACTTCCCTTTTTGGCTATTGTTTTTTCGACAGAACCCAGCCATACAACGCCCACAGCAAGGATATCGCTTTTCTTCTGGCTCTTTGCCAATCAAAAATCATTGCTATCCACCCGAAACAATGGTATAATAATAAGATATGGAAACAAACAGCCCACCAGAAGAGGGAGGATTTGCATGGAATACGAAAAAGAATTTATACAGGAACAGCAGTATCTGGACAAGACCTGCACCTTCATTCGGGAAAACCTGCAACGGGAAGAGCAAGCCTGCTCCGACGAAAAGGAACAGATTATCTCTGCCCGCAAGGAAATGTGGGAAAATGTTTCCTTCCGCGGCGGCTTCGACAATGCGGTCGAGGCACATCAGGCACTCGAATCCATCCAGGCGCAGTCCGGCAGGTATGACGCTGCCCACAAGCGGATCGACCACTACCGGCAGGCGCTGGATTCTCCGTACTTTGCAAGAATCGACTTCACCGAACAGGGCTTTGAGTCCTCCCCCGCCGAGCGCATCTACATCGGTCTGTTCACCGTTCAGGACGAGGACTCCTATGAGCCCTACGTCTACGACTGGCGCACACCGATTGCCAGCCTGTTCTACCGCTACGAAACCGGTCCGGTGGAATATCAGGCACCTTCCGGCATCATCCGCGGCACTGTATCGCTCAAACGGCAGTTTGAAATTAAAGAAAGCACTCTCAACTACTTCTTCGACTCTGACGTAAACATCATGGACAACCTGCTGCGTGAGGCGCTCTCCCACAACACCTCGCCACAGATGCGCTCGATTGTAGAGACCATTCAGCGACAGCAGGACATGATTATCCGTGATACGCAAAACGAACTGCTTTTCGTGCAGGGCGTTGCCGGCAGCGGAAAAACCTCGGTTGCCCTGCACAGGGTCGCCTTTTTGCTGTACGAAGGGGTCACCCAAAAGCTGTATGCCAACAACATCGTCATCATCTCCCCAAACAACCTGTTTGGCAGCTATATCGCCAATGTCCTGCCCTCGCTGGGTGAAAAAAATGTTGCTAGCTTGACCTTTGAAGGGCTGTACAACAAAATTTGCTCCGGCAAACCGATTTTGCCGCGCAGCCTGCTGCTGGAGCAGATGGTCTGTGCCTCTACCCAGAAGGAGCGGGAGCTGCTGCACCGCTCGGTGGAATTTTTCTCCTCCAATACCTTTCTCACCATTCTGGAGCGATATGTTTCCTACTATATCCGCCGCATGATTGACTACACCGACCTGTACTACGACGGCAAGCTGCTGGAAACCAGGGAGCAGATGAGCGCCTTTGTTCAAAAAGCCTGCCGCCGTGCGCCGCTGGACGGTGCGCTCAAGCTGTTGGAGCAGCGGCTCTGGTCCCAGATTCATAAGCTCCGCCGGGAACAGCGGCTTAAAAAATTGCAGAGCTTCTCCGGCACCTTCGTCCAGCATCTGTACGACAAAAAGCAGTTCGGCAGATTGCTCTCTATCAAAGAGAGCAGCCGCATCAAACGTCAAATCAGGCTCTTCACCACCCTGGACAGCTTCCAGCTGTACTGCCGCCTGCTGTGCGACCGTTCGCTGTTTTTGCGTATGGCAAAGGGTCTTGCGCTGCCCGACTCGATTGAGCAGATTCTCGACCTTGCTGCCTATCGCCTGCAACAGGAGCAGCTGTGTTATCAGGATGCCCTGCCGCTTTTATACCTGCATCTTTGCCTGTTCGGCAGCGACGGCTTTCAGGACATCCGACAGGTGGTGGTGGATGAGGCGCAGGATTATTCTCCGCTGCATTTCTCCATCCTCAAAAAGCTGTTTCCGAACGCCCGCTACACCATCATGGGCGACTGCAACCAGACCATCGAAAAGCAGGAAACCACCCAGTTCTATCGAGATATTGCAGATTTGTTCCCGAACAAGCGTTCCTGCCTGATTACCTTGAGTAAAGGCTTCCGCTGCTCCTATGAAATCAGCGAATATTCCCGCCGCTTTCTGCCCGCCGATACCCAGATGGAAAGCTTTGACCGCCACGAACAGCCGGTCCTGGTGGAATCGACCGATAACCTCCGGCAAACTGCCGACCGCATTGAGCAGCTGACACAGCAATACCTTGGCGAAGGATATGACTCCATTGGCATCATCTGCAAAACGCAGGCAACCGCCAAGCAACTGTACTCCCTTTTGAAAGACAAACTGCCGGTTCACCTGATGGACATCGAGCAGAAGGAAATCTTTTCCGGTGTCATGCTGATGCCGGTCTATATGGCAAAAGGCTTGGAATTTGATGCTGCCATCCTCTGCGATGCCGACGAGAAAAATTATCGCAACAGCTTTGACCGTCAGCTGCTGTATGTTTCCTGTACCCGCGCGCTGCACCGTCTGGCAATCCTGTACACCGGCAAACCCAGCCGCTACCTCAAGGAACCCAAGGAATAGAGCTTCCTTTGCTACATAAGCGTTCTAAAAACTAAAAAGGGTCGTGTATCAAAATAGATACACGACCCTTTTGTTCTGCTCAAAGTATCTGTTTCTTACTTTGCCTGCAAGGCACGCTTGCCGATGTCACGGCGGCTGAAGCAATCCTCAAAGGAAATCGAGTCTACGCTCTCATACGCCTTGTCAAGCGCCTCCTGGAGGCTCTGCGCCCTTGCTGTTACGCCCAGCACACGACCGCCGTTGTTGTAGTATACACCGTCGGTGAGCTTGGTGCCCGAGTGATAAACGCTGACGCCTTCCCTCTGACCCTGTGCATCCAGTCCGCTGATTGGCAGACCCTTGCGGTAGGACTTCGGATAGCCGCCGCTTGCAATGATGACACAGGCAGCCTTTTCATCGGAAAAGTGGACCATCTCTTCGGTCAAGGTTCCGTTGTACACCGCTTCCATGATTTCCACCAGGTCGCTGTCCAGCAGTTCCAGTACAACCTGTGTTTCCGGGTCCCCGAAGCGGCTGTTGTACTCGATGACATACGGTCCCTTTGGAGTGAGCATCAATCCAAAGTACAGGCAGCCTTTAAACGGTCTGCCCAGACTTGCCATGGCTGCAACGGTCGGCTTGAAGATTTTTTCCATGCACTCCTGTGCAACCTCCGGTGTATAGAACGGGTTTGGTGCGATAGTGCCCATACCGCCGGTGTTCAGTCCCTTGTCTCCGTCCAGCGCACGCTTGTGGTCCATCGAGGAAACCATCGGTACCACCGTCTTGCCATCCACAAATGCCAGCACAGAAACCTCCGGTCCGGTCAAAAATTCCTCCACGACTACATGGTTGCCGCTGGTGCCAAACACCTTTTCCTCCATGATTTCGTGCAGACCCTCTTTGGCTTCCTCGTGGCTGGCAGCAATGATGACCCCTTTGCCCAGTGCAAGACCGTCCGCCTTGATGACCACCGGGTACTCATTCTTTTCTTCGATGTAGCACAGCGCTTTTGCCGGGTCATCAAACACCTCATAAGCAGCGGTCGGGATATGGAATTCCTTCATCAGGTTTTTGGAGAACACCTTGCTGGCTTCAATCTGTGCTGCATCCTTGGTTGGACCAAAGGTCATGATGCCCTCCTGATTGAGCGCATCCACCATACCTGCTGCCAATGGGTCATCGGGAGCTACAACGACCAGGTCGATGCTGTTCTCCTTGGAAAACCGAACGACACCGTCGATGTCCATCGCCTTGATGTCCACACACTGCGCATCCATGCTGATGCCGCCGTTGCCGGGACAGCAGTATATCGTTTCGGCTTTTGGACTCTGTTTTAACTTACGGATGATGGCATGCTCTCTGCCGCCGGAGCCTACTACCAAAATTTTCATAGCAAATCGTCCTTTCCTTCTGATTCCAAAAGAGGGGAAGGACTTGGCTTCCTTCCCCTTTTGGCAGATGTTGTTTAGTGATGGAACAGGCGGATTCCGGTGAATGCCAGTACCATGTTGTATTTATCGCAGGTTTCGATCACATTGTCGTCACGGATCGAGCCGCCCGGTTCTGCGATGTACTGTAC
>FR880135.1:7673-26697 GCA_000435195.1 Clostridium sp. CAG:169
CCCAGCGATACGCCGGTCAGGGTATCCAGCCATGCGCGTTTTTCCTCTCTGGTCAGCGGTTCCGGCTTTTCGGTAAAGAAGTTTTCCCAAATGCCGTCTGCCAGCACATCCATATAATCGTCCGAGATGTACACGTCGATGGTGTTGTCGCGGTCTGCTCTGCGGATGTCCTTTTTAAATGGCAGGTTGAGCACCTTCTGATGCTGACGCAGATACCAGATGTCTGCCTTGTTGCCTGCCAGTCTGGTGCAGTGGATTCTGGACTGCTGACCTGCGCCGATACCGATGGCTTGACCGTCTTTGACGTAGCAGACCGAGTTGGACTGGGTGTATTTGAGTGCAATCAAGCTAATGAGCAGGTCGATCTTTGCATTTTCCGGCAGCTCTTTGTTCTGGGAAACGATATTCTGGAACAGGTCGGTGTCAATCTTCAGATTGTTTCTGCCCTGCTCGAAGGTGATACCGAACACATCCTTGTGCTCGATTGGCTGTGGAACATAAGCAGGGTCGATCTCGATGACGTTGTAGGTGCCTTTGCGTTTTTCCTTGAGAATTTCCAGCGCCTCTTCGGTGTAGCCCGGAGCGATGACGCCGTCGGAAACCTCGCGCTTGATGATTCTGGCGGTGCAGGCATCACAAACGTCCGACAGAGCGATGAAGTCGCCGTAGGAGGACATTCTGTCTGCACCTCTGGCTCTTGCATAAGCGCTGGCGATTGGGGAAAGCTCTCCCAGGTCATCTACAAAGTAGATTTTTTTCATGGTGTCATCCAGCGGCAGACCAACAGCGGCGCCTGCCGGAGAAACGTGCTTGAAGGAAGCAGCTGCCGGAAGACCGGTTGCTTCCTTCAGCTCCTTGACCAGCTGCCAGCTGTTGAAGGCATCCAGGAAGTTGATGTATCCCGGTTTGCCGTTGAGTACCTTCAGCGGCAGTTCACTGCCGTCTTTCATAAAAATGCGGGATGGTTTCTGATTTGGGTTGCATCCATATTTCAGCGCAAGCTCGTTTGCCATAATTGATTTCATCCTTTCTGAAATATCTGGGATTACTTGTTTTTATTGATGATGCGGGTCTGGGTTTCGCCGCTCTCCAGATCGATAAAGCGGGTAAACAGAGAAACCTTGTTGTCCTCGTTGAGGTTATCCCAAACCTGTGCGGTAAATGCGTCGATGTCGCCTTCGATGATGACCGGTGTCGGCTCACCCTCATAGGAAGGGATTGGGTTGCCGTCGCAGCGGTAGGTGTGGATGAAATGCCCCTGACCTGCCTTTGGATTTTCGTACTCAAAGAAATATCTCTGATTGCTTTCCGGATCGCCGTTGTTGCTCTTGAGGATGGACAGCTTGTAGTTGCAACCCTCTACCACACCGGAGATGCGTGGGGTGAAGTTTGGTGCATCCGGCTCGAAGGTTCTGGTGCGCAGCGCTTCTTCAAAGGTTTTGCCGTCCTTGATAAAGTCATAAATGGTATCGGTCTGGTCTCCGTTGGTAACGATGGTCTTTGCTCCCAGCACACGAACCGGTGCGTAGATGATCAGCGACGGGTCTGCCAGCTTTGCCGGGTCAAACGCCTCGGTACGGATGCCACCCTCCTGCTCTACAAAAACACGGTTGCGGCTGTTTTCACTTCTGCCCATGATGAAGTAGGCGATGACCATTTTTTTGCCGTCCTGGCTTCTGCCCAGCACGATACCTCTGCCCGGGTAGGTAGTGGAAGCAAGTTCCTCTGCAAGATTCAGATAATTCATAACCAATTCTCTCCTCAACTTCTCAGCTGTTTTGCTTTTCTTTTTCAATCTGCTCACAAACCATCGCGGTCGCTTTTGGGAGCAGTTCCCATTCTGCCTGCTCCATCACCCGTCTTTGCAACGTTTCGGGTGTGTCGTCCGGCTGGATGTAGACCGCCTTTTGCAGCAGGATGCTGCCTCCGTCGGTCACCTCGTTGACATAATGCACCGTAGCGCCGGTGACCTTGACTCCGTAATCCAGCGCTGCCTGATGCACCTTCAATCCGTAAAAGCCCTTGCCGCAGAAGGAAGGGATCAGGGACGGATGGACGTTGATGATGCGGTTCGGATACGCCTGCACCATGTCCTTACACAGGATGCTTAAAAATCCTGCCAGCACCACCATCTCGATTCCTCTGCTTTGCAGCTGCTCAAGCACCTTTGCACTGAACTGCTCGGGACTGCTGCACTGTTTGCGGTCCACCACGATGCTTTCGATGCCGGCTTTTTTTGCACGCTCCAGCGCATAGACATCCGGGCGGGAGCTGAGGACCAGACAAATCTTTCCGCTGCCCAGTTCACCCTGCTGCTCGCGGTCGATCAAAGCCTGCAAGTTGGTGCCGCCTCCCGACACCAGCACTGCTATCTTGACCATTTCCACCGCTCCTTTCGATAAAATGAAAAGCAGACGCCGCGCAGGTGCGACCCTTGCCCACCTTTTTACACGGATACAGGGGAAGGACCATTGCTACGTCTGCTTTTGTGTGATTGTCAAAAAGACTAGATGATTTCGACCTCTTTGCTACCCTGTTCCACTTTACCAATCACATAGGCATCCTCGCCAGCTTCTTTAAGAACCTGCAGCGCTTTGTCTGCATCCTCGCTGGAAACGATGGCAATCATGCCGACGCCCATGTTGAAGGTGTTGAACATATCGTGCTCAGAAATCTCTCCTACCTTCTGGATTTCCTGGAAGATAGGCAGTACGCGCACGCTGTTTCTTTCTACAACAGCCTTGGTTCTGTCGTTGAGTGCGCGCGGGATATTTTCATAGAAACCGCCGCCGGTTACATGAACAACCGATTTCACTTTGATTTCGTCCATCAGCTTGAGCATCGGTTTTACATACAGTCTGGTTGGGGTCAGTAGGGTTTCACCCAGGGTAGATCCGTTAAATTCACGGAAGATGTTTCTTGGTTTGCTTTCCAGCTCAAACACCTTTCTCACCAGAGAAAATCCGTTGGAGTGAACGCCGGAGGACGGCAGAGCGATCATCACATCGCCTGGCTGTACATTTTCCGGGTCGAGCATTTTATCCTTGTCCACAACACCTACACTGAAGCCTGCAAGGTCATACTCGTCCACCGGATAAAATCCCGGCATCTCAGCAGTTTCGCCGCCAACCAGCGCACAGCCGGTCTCTACGCAGCCGTCTGCCACGCCCTTAACGATGTCCGCTACCTTTTCCGGGATATTTTTGCCCAGTGCAATATAATCCAGGAATACCAGCGGTTTTGCACCGCAGCAGATGATGTCGTTGACACACATTGCCACACAGTCGATGCCCACTGTGTCATGCTTGTCCAGCATGAATGCAATCTTCAGCTTGGTGCCCACGCCGTCTGTTCCGGAAACCAGAACCGGCTTGGTAATGCCGGTCAGGTCCAGCTCAAAGGCTCCGCCGAAGCCGCCGATGCCGCCCATCATGCCCGATGTCATGGTTCTTGCAACGTGTGCCTTCATCAATTCAACTGCCTTGTATCCGGCGGTAACGTCTACGCCGGCTGCCTTATAGCTTTCGCTGAAACTTTCGCTCATATCGTTAAAATCCTTTCTGTTGTTGCCCTGTTCTAGTAAAGAAGATGCGGATTATTCACCCAGCAGTCTCTTCATGATTTCGTGGTAGCCCTCGTCAACATTGTCCATATCTCTTCTGAAACGGTCTTTGTCCAGTTTTTCATGGGTGGTAGCATCCCAGAAGCGGCAGGTGTCAGGGGAGATTTCGTCTGCCAGAACGATGGTACCGTCGCTGAGCTTACCAAACTCCAGCTTGAAGTCTACCAGGTCTACGTTGATCTCTTTAAAGAAAGCCTTGAGGATTTCATTGATCTTGAAAGCGTAGGAAGCAATCTGATCCAGCTCTTCGCGGGTGCACAGCTGCATTGCCAGTGCATGGTAGTCGTTGATCAGCGGGTCGCCCAGATCGTCGTTTTTGTAGCTGTATTCCAAAACGGTGGTTGGCAGAACGGTGCCTTCCTCGATGCCCAGACGTTTGGACATGGAACCTGCTGCGATGTTGCGAACGATTACCTCCAGAGGAACGATCTTCACTTTTTTAACAACGGTTTCACGGTCGGACAGCTCTTCTACAAAGTGGGTCGGGATGCCTTTGCTTTCCAGCATCTTCATCAGATGGTTGGTAACGCGGTTGTTGATAACGCCTTTGCCCGAGATAGTGCCTTTTTTCAGACCGTTAAAAGCGGTTGCATCGTCCTTATAGTCAACGATGTACAGCTCAGGATCCTCGGTGGTATAGACCTTTTTTGCCTTGCCTTCATAAAGCATTTCACACTTTTTCATTTTGATTACCTCCATACTTCTCATTGAGCCTTGCAAGCTCTGTATCTAAAAAAATTTGACCGACTGATGTTAAAAAGCGCAGTTACTCTGCCAGCTCCTGCTGAAGCTTGGCATCCTTTTCGATGACTGCACGGTTCATCTTGTCCTTCATTTCGTCCAGCTGTGCAGCCAGCTTTTCATCGCTGAGCGCCAGCATCTGAACGGCAAGGATCGCTGCATTCTCTGCGCCGTTGATTGCAACGGTTGCCACCGGAATGCCGGACGGCATCTGAACGGTTGCCAGCAGGGCATCCAGTCCATCCAGGGTAGAAGACTTGATTGGAATCCCGATGACCGGCAGGGTGGTGTGCGCTGCCAGAACGCCGCCCAGGTGGGCTGCCTTGCCGGCTGCTGCGATGATGACGCCAAAGCCGTTTGCCTTTGCGTTTGCTGCAAACTCACTTGCCAGAGCCGGTGTGCGGTGTGCGCTCATAACGTGTGCCTCCACCGGTACACCAAAAGATTTCAGTTTATCGATCGCAGGTTTTACAACCGGCAGATCGCTGTCGCTGCCCATGATGACAGCTACTTTTTTTGCTGTGTTTTCCATTGTTACCGTTCCTCCCATCTCCCTGCACCGCAGTTTCCTTTGGTGCAATAAAAAAACGCTGCGACAAAGACCCTGCCACAGCATACACTTTACCCATTTTTTCTGTTGTATACAGACTTCTCTCCCTGTCCTGCAAAAAAGCGCACGGAACCCACCTGCAAAGCAAAGCAAAAACCAATCAGACCGCTGGTCCAATGTCCAAAAACAGTGCTTTTTTTCACAGTTCCTTCCTCCATTCTTTCTAGCGGCAGGGGTGAGCGATGCTGTATCATCAGTTAATATTATTCTATATGAATCCAATGTAAAATGCAAGTATCTGCCAGATTTCGATGGAAAAATCGTACAGGTATTTTAATTTTCTTCCGCTTTTGGATGGATATTTGTTCATATTATCCATTCTTTTGCAGGATTGTTTTTCCCTTACATCAAAAAAGGTCCCTCCTGTGCCGGAAGGACCTTTTTCTTTATGAAATTGGTTATCAAAATCTACACAAGACTTACTCCTGTGTGCCTGCACCTGCATGGTCGGTGACAATCTCCTTGATGGAGGCAGCAAAACCTGCCAGCGACTGCATCTCGCTTGGGATAATCAGCTTGGTTGCCTGACCGTCTGCCACCTTTGCCAGTGCCTCAAAGCTCTTGAGGGTGAGCACCTTGTCGGTCGGAGCTGCATCGTTGAGCATCTTCAAGCTGTCTGCATACGCCTGCTGTACCTTCAGAATAGCGGTCGCTTCACCGTCCGCCTCACGAATCTTCTGCTCACGCACTGCGTCTGCGCGCAGGATTGCCGATTCCTTCTCCGCCTGTGCCTTCAGGATAGCCGCTTCCTTCTCACCTTCTGCAATCAGCACCTGGCTGCGCTTCTGACCCTCTGCCCGAAGGATGGACTCGCGGCGCTGACGCTCTGCCTTCATCTGCTTTTCCATCGCATCCTGGATCTCTGCCGGCGGCAGGATGTTTTTCAGTTCTACGCGGTTGACCTTGATGCCCCATTTGTCGGTGGCAGTGTCCAGTGTGGTGGTAATCTTGGTGTTGATTACATCACGGGAGGTCAGGGTGTGGTCCAGCTCCAGCTCACCGATGATGTTTCGCAGCGTAGTAGCTGTCAGATTTTCAATCGCGGAAATCGGACGCTCCACGCCGTAGGTAAACAGCTTGGCATCGGTAATCTCATAAAAGACAACGCTGTCAATCTGCATGGTAACGTTGTCGCGGGTGATAACCGGCTGTGGCTTAAAATCGACTACCTGCTCTTTCAGGGAAACTCGTTTTGCAATATGGTCGACAAACGGAACCTTAAAGTGTACGCCGTTGTCCCAGGTCTGATAATAAGAACCCAGGCGCTCCACAACAAATACCATCGACTGCGGAACGATTTTAATGTTGGTAATCAATAGGATTAGAATTACAAGAACCAATACCGACAGAAAAATAATCATAAAATGCCTCCACCCTTCTTTACTGAATGTTTTCCAAAGCTTTTACATAAACGGTCACGCCTTCAATGCGAACAATTTGGACCTTTTGACTGGTTGCAAAGCTTTCTTCCTTGTTGACTGCCGCTGCCGACCAGTCCTGCCCTTCGATCTCCACCCTTCCTCTCTGTTCAGAAGAAATCGGATGGATGACCACAGCGGTCTGACCGATGATGCGGTCTGCGTTGGTCTTTTCCTTGGGAGCCGATTGAATTTTCTTTACAAGAGGTCTGCTGGCAATCAAGCTCAACAGCGAAACCACAACAAATGTAATCAGCTGTACGGTCCCCGAAGCTCCCATCAGGGATGCCAGCAGCGATGCCACCGCTCCCAGTGCAAACCATACCGCGACCAGCTGATAGGTTGCGACTTCTGCCACAATCAGCACAACAATCAAAATCAACCAGATAATCGGTGCTGAAGTTGTTGTCAGGATATTCATTCTTTTCAACTCCTTTTTACTAGGAACAACACCCTTTGCTTCCCTGCCAAATGCCTGGAAGCACTGAGACGACCGGCGCCGACCTGCTGTTCTCTATGGATTTATCATACCACAACGCCTTCTTTTTCACAACCGTCATTTTCACTCAAAAGAAGCGGTTTTTTCCTCTTTGTGGCTGATTTTCCCATGTCTATATCCTCCAATCTCTCGTACATTCTCTTGATTTCTCGTTATTGCTCCTGTTTATACATTTCCCTGTATTTCCCGTTCTACCTCGAATCATCCGTATAAAAAAAGAGGGCAATGCCCTCTTTTTTTATCCTGCCCACTATGCAATCAGATATTCTTTTTTGACCTTTGCTCCTACCTTCTGGATTGCCCGCTGTGCCAGAACGGTAGTTGGGTCCACTGTGTCCTCGGTGATGCCGACTCTTTCAAAAGCAATCGGCAGTTCGGTGCATCCCAGAATCATCTTCTGCGCGCCCATTGCCTTGACCTCGTCCACCAGCTCCTGCACCGGAAGATTTTCGATTCCCGGTTTTCCTGCTTTGACATAGTCATAAATCAAAGACATCAACAGTTTTTGATTTTTCTCGCTCGGGTATACCACTTCGATTCCGGCTTGCAGCAACGCCTTTTCGTACACCTTGCTGTCGCGAGTACCGTCGGTTGCAAGAACCGCTGCCTTGCTGACTCCGCTGTCCTTGAGATATTTGACCGTTTCCTCAATCATACTCATAAACGGTACATCCAGATACGGAATCACATCATTGTAAAAATAATGTGCGGTGTTGCAGGACATAATCAGCAGCTGTGCTCCCATTGCCTCCAGACGAAGTGCGCTCTTGACCAGCTCCGGCACCGGTGTTTTGCCGTGATGCAGAATCGCTGTGGTGCGGTCCGGGATGTTGGTGTTGCTGTCCACACAGATGCGGATGTGGTCCTGGTCCTTTTGTGCATCGGTAAAGCGAATGATTTTGTTCATCAAATCGCAGGTTGCAAGTGGTCCCATGCCGCCAATGATACCAATTACTGGATTCATTCTTCTTCCTCCTTGTCAATCTCACCCATAAGTAAAGTATCACTTATCCTATTTTTTATTTTGTGATACCAAATGCTTGATTTTAGTATAGTTTTCTTCTATAATAAAATCAAATATTTATATATTTATAGAATTCATAACTTTTTATTTATGAGGTGAGCAGGATGTTGCGAAACATGGAATATGTCTATGAGGTCTACAAACAGGGCAGCTTCACCAAAGCTGCCAAAAGCCTGTATGTCAGCCAGCCTTGCCTGAGTGCGCTGGTCAAAAAGACCGAGGAGAAGCTGGGATTTCCCATCTTCAACCGCAACTCCAATCCTTTGCAATTAACCGAATGCGGACAGGAATATATCCGTTACATCGAGCGGATGCGCGCGCTGGAAAATAAATTTGATAACTACCTCAACGACCTGCGCGGATTAAAGACCGGCAAGCTCTCCATCGGCTCCAACAGCGCCTTTTCTTCGTTGGTGCTCCCACAAATTATCAGCGACTTCAACCGCCTCTATCCCGGCGTCAAGGTCACACTGAACGAGGGAAACATCTACTACCTGGAGGAAAAGCTTTTAAGCGGCGACCTCGATTTGGTGCTGGACAATCACCCAATGGATGAAAAAATCTACCGCAAGGAACTGTTCTCCTCTGAGATGCTGCTGCTTGCCGTACCCAAAAGTGCCAAAATTCCGTCGGCTTTGCAAAAGTTTGCATTGGAACACCATGACGTTCTGGAGGGTCGCCAACTGCTTACACAGACTTATGCTGTCAATATTCGTGATTTTATGCAAAATAGCTTTATCGCCCTGCGACACGGCAATGATACCCGCATCCGTATGGACATAATTTGTGAGCAGTCTGGATTCTCTCCGAAAATTCAGCTGGAGGTCGACCAGTTGACCACCGCCTACAACATCGTTTGCAGCAATATGGGGATCACCCTCGTCAGCGACACTCTCATCACCCATACCGCTCCTGTCCCGGGCGTGGTCTATTATAAACTCGATTCCGAACAGCTGTACCGACACTCCTATTTCTACTACAAAAACAGCTCCTATGTCACTCGCGCCATGCGGGAGTTTATCCGCACCGGCACCAGCAGCTTTGCCCGTTCCTAGTTTTCCCCAAATAAAAAGAGTACAGCAACATGCTGTACTCTTTTTTGGTAGGAATTAAAATTCGTTGCGGCGATCGTGATAGTGGGTATGCAGCAGCTCATGTGCAAGATGGCTGTTTGGTTCCTGCAAAAACTCACTGTACAAGGTCTGGATGTCCGGGTTTTTGTGCGACTGACGAATCGGTAGATTTTTGTCCACCTTGTACAAACCGTCCATGCGATGTTCACGGATAGCTGCGGTCGTTCTGAACGGCTGACCGCCGCCGCCAACACAGCCGCCCGGGCAGCACATCACTTCGATGAACTGGTAATCTGCTTCTCCGGCACGAATCTTGTCCATCAGTACACGGGCATTTTTCAGACCGTTGGTAATGGCAACCTTAACCGGTGTTCCATCCAGGTCGAGGGTCGCTTCTTTAATGCCCTCATGACCGCGGCAGGCGGTGAAATCCAGGCTTTCCGGCTGTTTGCCGGTGACTACCTCGTATACTGTACGGATAGCTGCTTCCATAACGCCGCCGGAGGTGCCGAAGATAGCGCCTGCGCCGGAGCCCAATCCCAGCGGATGGTCAAATTCCTCTTCCGGCAGACGGTCAAAGCTCAATCCTGCCATGCGAATCATCTTAGCAAATTCGCGTGTGGTCAGAACAACATCGACATCCTGATAGCCGGAAGAATTCATCTCCGGTCGCTGGCATTCATATTTTTTGGCGATACAAGGCATTACCGATACTACAAACATTTTCTCTCTCGGAATCCCCATCTTATCTGCATAGTAGGTCTTTGCAATCGCACCAAACATCTGCTGTGGCGATTTGCAGGAGGAAACGTTATCCAGCAGGTCCGGGTAGTTCTTCTCCACAAAGTTAATCCAGCCCGGGCTACAGGAGGTAATCATCGGCAAGGTGCCTCCGTTTTTCATGCGGTTGAGCAGCTCATAGCCTTCCTCCATGATGGTCAGGTCGGCAGAAAAGTCGGTATCAAATACCTTGTCAAAGCCCAGTCGTCTGAGGGCAGCAACCATCTTGCCGGTTGCAACTGCGCCTCTTTCCATTCCAAACTCTTCACCGATTGCAACACGAACAGCAGGAGCGGTCTGAACGATTACAAATTTATCCGGGTCATCGATAGCATCCCAAACTCTCTGGGTGTCGTCCTTTTCATACAGAGCACCGACCGGGCAAACTGCCACACACTGTCCGCAGTAGACACAAGGAGATTCAGAGAGCGGCTTTTCAAAAGCGGTGGTGATTTTAAAATCGACCGAACGACCGGAGAAGCCGATGGCATTGGTCGTTTGAATCGCCTGACAAGCCTCCACACAGCGTCCGCAACGAACACACTTGGTCATATCGCGTACCAGCGCCGGATTGCTCATCTCCTTTGGTACCGGCTTCCAGACCGGGTCGAAGATGTTGCCGCGGATATTGTACTCTGCTGCAAGTTTCTGTAGCTCACACTTGCCGTTTTTCTCACAGTGCAGGCAGTCCTGCGGGTGGTTGGCAAGAATCAGTTCCAGGATGGTCTTGCGTGCCTTGCGCACCTTTGGAGAATTGGTCGTGATGTCTCCCGCTTCGTCCACCAGGTTGTTGCAAGCCGTCTTTAAACGTCTGCTCCAGCTGTCCTCTACCAGGCATACGCGGCAAAAAGCGCGCACACCCAAATCCGGGTGGTGGCAAAGGGATGGAATGTTGATGCCGATTTTGCGGGCAGCTTCCATAATGGTGGTGCCGGATGGTACGGTCACCGGAATCCCGTCTATTTTGATTGTAACCATCTTATTTGGATCAATATGCATACTGGTCACCATACTTTCTGCTATTCAAACAAACCGGGCAGATACCCTTGATGTGAGCCTGAAATTCTTCTCGTCTGTGTTTCAGGCAGGAATCCAATGCGGTGCAAGCCGACTGACCCAGACCGCAGGAAGAGGCGGTTGCCATCGTGAAGGACAGCCGTTCCATCCGTTCAAAATCCTTTTCTGTTGCAAGTCCGTTTGCAAAACGATGCAAAATCATATACATCTGACGGTTTCCTTCACGACAGGGAACACATTTTCCACAGCTTTCATGGATGAAAAATTCTGAAACCTTCTTCAGATAATCAATGATGCAGACGGTTTCATCCAGCACAACCACTGCACCGGAACCGATGCTCAAGCCCTGCTTTTTCAGTGAGGTGTGGTCATAACGGGTATCCAACTGCTCCGGGAAACCGATTGGACCGGACTGACCGCCCAAATGGTAGCATTTCAGCTCCTTGCCATCGGGGATGCCGCCTCCAAATTCCGGGTCAAAGATGATGTCGCGCAGGGTCACGCCGCCGATTGGTACCTCAAAGGTGCCGCGTCTTACTACATTGCCGGACAGACAAATCAGCTTTGTGCCGCCTGAATCTTCCACGCCCAATTCCTGGAAAGCTTTACCACCCATGTTGATAATCTGCGGAACGCTTGCAAAGGATTCCACATTGTTGACCAGGGTCGGCATCGAATACAGACCGACCTCTGCCAAATGCGGTGGCTTCACACGCGGACGTCCGGTCTTCGCTTCGATGGAGTTGAGCAGACCGGAGTTTTCGCCGCAGATATACGCACCGGCACCGGAAACGATGTGTACGCGGAAGGAGAAGTTAGAGCCCATGATGTTTTCTCCCAGATAGTGCGCCTTGACTGCGTTGTCAATCGCTGCCTGGAAGAGCTTTTGAATCTCGCGGTACTCGCCGCGGATGTAGATATAACCGTCGTGCGAATCAAACACATAGCCTGCAATCGCCATGCCTTCGATGATGCTCAGCGGGTCCTTTTCCAGAAGAACTTTATCCTTAAAGGTGCCCGGTTCACCCTCGTCCGCATTGCAGACGATGTACTTCGGGCTGCCTTCGATTTCGTAAAGTTGTTTCCATTTTTTACCCGCCGGATAGGAAGCGCCACCTCTTCCAAGCAGTTTTGCGTCGATGACCTCGTTGATAATGTCCATCGGCGCCATATCCATCGCTTTTTTCAAAGCGGAAAAACCGCCGCTTGCAAGATAATCTGCCACCGAATCCGGGCGGATCTTGCCGCAGCGCGCTGTTAAAAGCTGCATTGTTTTAGCCATAAAGCTGACACCCTTTCCTCTTCCAGTTACTGGTCGTTCTCTCTCAATTCGCGCAGGATTTTTCTGATGCGCTCTTCATTCAGGTTTCCGTATACACGGTCCCCGATTTTGATGACCGGACCGATGTTGCACGCTCCTACACATGGCATATATTGCAAACTGAACATCCCGTCCGGTGTTGTTTCACCAAAGTTGATACCCAGTTCTTTGCGCAAAAATTTTGCCATGACATGCGATTTGGAAATATAGCACGGAGCGTTGTTGCACACCTCGATGATGTATCGTCCACGCGGCTTGGTCTCCAGCATCGCATAAAAGGTCAGGATGTCATACAGCTGCACCAGCGGGATGTCCAGCTTTTCTGCCACCACCCGTGCGCTTGCTTCATTGATATAATTTCTTCTACATTCTCTCTGGATTTCAATCAAAATAGAAAGCAGATGCTCCTTGTCGCCTCCACATTCTTCGATGATTTCCAAAACACGTTCTCTGCTCAGAGTTTCTGTCGCCATCTTCAAACTCCTTTCCCCCAACCGTCCGACCCAAAACGGACAGCTGTCTTAGACAAAATTCAGATCCCAAAAGGCAAGACCTATTTCCGGCTCTTCTGTGCCTGTATGTAAAAATTATAGAGTTTCTACACGTCAACGTCAAGCGTTAGTTTTTTAACAATAGTTTTTTTCTATCCTTTTGCCTGTTTATAACAAAAGATGGCGATTATTTTATCAAGTATTCAGATTGTGGTACATTTTTATGTAGTTTTTTTGTTTTTATTGACTTATCCAATAAAATATCGACTAATATTTGTCTTTTTTATAAAAGTATCTCTGCAAATTGATGAAATATCTATTTCTCTTTTATCTATATCTTCTATGTCTATTCGACTTATTGTACAAATTCCCTGATTGATTTCCGATTACTGCTGCTCATAAGACAGCAATTCCTGTTGTGCCTGTATCTTTCTCATAATTGCCTGAACGATTATCTCTATATCACTGTTGGGACCATATTCCTCCAGTGTAATGAAATTAATACACTTGAACTCTCGCAGCTTTTCTATTGTATATTTTCTATTTGTATAATTTAATTATATATTCCATTTAGTATCAGTTGGCTTCTGCATTATCTTTCTACTACATCTACAAATCGTATTATATAATTCTAAATTCCAATTTGTAAATTCTATCATATACAAAAAGAGGACAAGATGTTGCATTTAAAACATCCTGTCCTCTTTTTTACTTTAAAACAAATAGGAAAAAATTGCAGGCAACAGAAAAAAGAGCGCACAAAACAAATTGGCAACCAGCTTGCAGGCAGTCTGTTCCAGTCGGTCCAAATCCTCATATTCGACTGGTTCTTCCTCGACAAAGTCTATCATCTGCTTGCTATGATTGGCTGTTTTGGTGCGTTTTTTATCAGCCTTTGTAAAAACACTGGCCAACTTGGTGAGCGGATTTTCCATTCCATCCAAGCTCAGGTAGCTAAACCATGCCATTGCCAAAAAGATGAAACCAATCAGATAAAAAATAGACTGGGTCATCTGGTGAATCTGCATGGTATTTGCATAGCGATTCCACAAACCTGCCACCAGCAAGCCGACAATCAATCGAGGAAACGCTTTGTAAACGGTAGGTCTAATCATAAATGATTTATAGACCTGGAAAAGTTTTTTCATCTTTTTAAAATCCTTTCTGCAAAAAGAATCGTTTTGACAGCATAGATGCACCTGCAATCAAAGCATATTTAATTAGATTTATTGTACTATACAGATTACTTTTTGTCAAATATTGCTTTGATTATACGATTCTTAAAAAAGAAAAGAGCCGTTTTTATCCAAAACGGCTCTTTCGAAACAAAACTTATGCTTTCGCAATCTCGTTTCTGTACTGATCCAGCTCGCGCTGATTTCCGTATACAAAGTGACCTGGAAGAATTTCTTCCCAAATCGGTTTGTCAACAGAATAATCATGAACAGAAGGATCGTAAACGATCAGTTTCTTCTTCTTCTCGATTTCCGGGTCCGGAATCGGAACTGCAGACAGCAGTGCTTTGGTGTATGGATGCAGCGGATGACGGAACAATTCTTCCGATTCAGCCAGCTCTACGATACGACCTTTATGAATAACAGCAATGCGGTCAGAGATGAAGCGAACAACCGACAGGTCATGTGCGATGAACAGGTAGGTCAGACCTCTGTCCTTCTTCAGACGGTTCAGCAGGTTCAGTACCTGTGCACGAATCGATACGTCCAGCGCAGAGATCGGCTCGTCAGCTACGATGAATTCTGGTTCCATAATCAACGCTCTGGCAATACCGATACGCTGTCTCTGACCACCGGAGAACTCATGTGGGAAACGAGAAGCAAACTCTGGCAACAGACCTACCTCACGCAGAACCTTCTGTACCTTTTCTTCACGTTCCTTCTCATCTTTGTACAGATGGAAGTTGATCAAACCTTCGGAAACGATGTAGTCTACTTTTGCTCTCTCGTTCAGAGAAGCCATTGGGTCCTGGAAAATCATCTGGCATTTACGAATGACCTCGGTATCGAGTTCTTTCGAGATTTTGCCGTTGATTTTCTGACCTTTAAAGTAGATGTCACCGGCGGAGGTTGGATTGATTCTCAGGATTGCACGACCGATGGTCGTTTTACCGGAACCAGATTCACCTACCAGAGAGAAGGTTTCACCTTTGTAAATATCAAAATTTACATGGTCAACTGCTACAAACTTTTTACGACCGGTACCGAAGCTGATCTGAAGATCCTTCAGTTCGATCAATTTTTCTCTTTCTGCCATTCCCATTAACCTCTCTCTCTCATTTTTTCACGCAAACGGCGAATGGATTCTGGCTGCTCAATCTTTGGAGCACGAGGATCCAGGTACCATGTCTTTGCCTTATGAGTTTCAGAAACGCTAAAGAATGGTGGCTCTTTTACAAAGTCAATCGCAAGTGCATGTCTGTTACGAGGTGCAAATGCATCACCCTGGATAACATTGAACAGGTTCGGAGGTGTACCATCGATCGATGGCAGGTCTTCACCTTTAACACCCAGCTGTGGCAGTGCGGACAGCAGAGCCCAGGTGTATGGATGCCATGCATCATAGAAGATTTCATCTACCATACCATATTCAACGATCTGACCAGCGTACATAACGGCTACACGGTCTGCAACGTTTGCAACAACGCCCAAGTCGTGGGTGATGTAGATAACGGTCATGTGCAGCTCGTTCTGCAGGTTATGAATCAGGTCAAGGATCTGAGCCTGGATGGTAACGTCCAGAGCGGTGGTCGGCTCGTCGCAGATGAGGATCTGTGGACGGCAGGCAACAGCGATTGCGATAACAACACGCTGTCTCATACCACCGGAGAACTCATGTGGATACTGGTTGTAACGGCGCTCTGGGTCAGGAATACCTACTTTTTTGAGCATTTCGATTGCTTCTTTTTTAGCTTCCTCGCCCTTGAGGCCCTGGTGCAGCTCGATACTTTCCTGAATCTGTTTACCTACTTTTTTCAGTGGGTTCAGAGAGGTCATCGGGTCCTGCATTACCATCGCGATTTTTTTACCGCGGATGCCCAGCCATTCTTTTTCTGTTTTGTATTTGGAAATATCAACGCCGTCGTATGTAATGGAGCCACCGACAATGCTGCCGTTTGCATCCAACATACCAATAAAGGATTTTGTGAATACCGATTTACCGGAACCAGACTCACCTACGATTGCAAGTGTTTCTCCTTCATACAAATCCAGAGAGCACTTTCTGATTGCCATCAATTTGCGGCCACGTAAACTGAACTGGATTTCCACATCTTTAGCAGATAAAATAGGTTCTTTTGCCATTGTGCTTCCCTCCTGTTCTGATTATACGTGATTTCGTGGGTCGGACGCGTCAGAGAACGCATTACCAATCAGGTAGAAGGTGATGGTAATAATAGAAACGATTATTGCCGGGAAGATCAGCAGGTATGGATAATCCAGGAAATAGGCTCTTGCGTTTCTAAGCAGAATACCCAGAGAAGGTGTGTTGATGTCAAGACCCAGACCAAGGTAAGACAGGGTAGTCTCCATGTTGATGGTACCTGGGATAGACAGAGCCAGTCGCAGAATGATTACGCTGACCAGCTGTGGCAGCAGGTTCTTGACAAGAATACGATAGATTGGTGTACCCAATGTTCTGGACGCCAAGTTAAACTCACGGTCACGATAAATCATAACCAGATTTCGAACGTTACGTGCCATTACCAACCAGTGGAATGCAATCAGAGATACACACATGATGGTGAAGCTCTGACCGATCATCAGAGCGATCAGGGTCATGTAAATGATCTGAGGAACGCTGTTGATGATGTTGTACAGCTCGGTAAAGAAGGTGTCCAACTGACGGACATAGCCCCACAGACAGCCGATGGTGATACCAACCAGACACTCACCGATACCTACGATCAACGCAAGTTTGATAGAAGTCTGGGATGCGTACCATACCTGGCACCAGTAGTCACGACCGATGTTATCGGTACCGAACCAATATTCTGCATTTGGGCTGATGAATGCTTTGGAAGAGTCGGTAACCAACTGTGCATAGTCGTATTTACCGATTGCCAGAGCGATAAAGGAGAAAATTACCAGTGCGATAAAAATAATGCTCAGGGTTACTGCGGACTTCTTTTTCATGAAGTTCTGGAAAACAGATTTCCAGTAGGAGTAATCCGAATAGCCGATCATCTCTGCTTTTTCAGGAGAATACTCTACAAACTTGAAGAGTTCATCTTCGTTTTCCAGTTTCTGATCCAATACTTTGTTCTGATCTTCCACTATCTTGTACCTCCCTTATTAGTCAGAGTGATTCTCGGGTCGATGATCATCATCAGGACGTCGCCGAGGAATACGCCAAGGATACTCAATGCTGCGTACAGCATAACCAGTGTCTGTACAACGCTGGTGTCATAACGCTGGATGGAGTCGGTCAGCAGAGGACCCATACCTGGAACAGAGAAGAATCTCTCTACCAGCAGGGAGCCACCGATGGTCAACAGCAGCGACTGTGGCAGGTACTGTGCAATCGGAACGAAAGCGTTTCTCAGAACATGGCTTACCATGATCTTCTTGGTTTCCATACCTTTAACACGTGCCAGCTTGATGTAGTCTTTGTTCAGCTCGTCGATCATATAACGTCTGGTCCACAGTGCGTACCATGCGATGGAACCCATAGACAGACATACGATTGGCAGGATGCTCGATGGACCCGGGTTTCTGGTCGAGTACATCGAAGGCAGACCCAGCACACGCGAACCGAAAATCAGTACCAACGAGTAGGATACCAGCGATGGTACCGAGTTTACAAAGATGGTGTAAACCGTACCGATGTGGTCCGGCACCTTATCTTTGTATCGAGTCTGGATAATACCGATCAATACACCCACTACCATGGAAATACCAATCGAGATAATACCCATTCTCATAGAGATCTGGAACTTGTCACCGATTACTTTAACAACCGGTACACCGTTCTGAATACGTCTGGATTCGCCGAAGTCCAGACGGATAACGTCGCCGTAGAAATCCATCAGCTGTTCTGGAATCGGGTCCAGAAGTCCAGCTGCCAACAGCTGTTCCTGCTTCTGCTCTTCTGTAAATTTCATCAGCTGTTCTTCTGTGAAATAGTAGTCGGTAGGAAGCAATCTCAGCAGCAGGAATACGATTGTAACAATGATCAATACTGTTACAAGGGATTCCAGCAATCTTTTGATGGTATATTTAAGCATTGTTATTCAACTCCTGAATTCTATTACTGTTCAGAAGAAAATGCTGCAATCTGTTCAGCTACACCTTTCTCTTCGCTTGTATAACCGTTCACATTGCTGCCCCAGTTCTTCATCTTTTCGCCTACGCTGCCAAACATTGGCTGCATTTTGGTGTCGTTGTCAACTTTGCTCAGGCACCAGCCGATCTGATAGTAGCAAGGGAATACCAGTGCATGCTCCAGCATGTAAGCTTCTGCTTTTGCATATGCTTTGTATCTTGCGTCCATATCATCGGTGATTGCGTTTGCAGCATCTACCAGAGCGGTAAATTCCTTATAGGTATCGATCAGAGCTTTGGTTGCTTCTGTTTCTTCAACTTCGTTGATGTAGTTGTAGTTTTCAGAATAGTAAGCTGCTTCGTTACCGTAAGTCATCTGACCCAGGTAGTTCTGCGGGTCACCGTAGTCAGCGCCCCAGCCATTGATTACGAAGGAGTGCAGGTGAGGTACGACAACCTCCTGATTGGTGCTCTTGATAAAGGTTTTAATGTTCAGCTTAACATAGTCGTCGCCCAGGCTCTCGGAGAAGGTCTGTGCCAGTACGTTTGCGCTGTCCAGTGCAGTCTGGCTGGAAGCGGAAATGTAGAAGTCAACGCCTACTGGGAAGGTTACGCCCTGTGCGGACAGTTCTTCCATAGCCTGTTTTTTGTACTGAGCTGCTTTGTCTGCGTCCAATCTTACCATGGTCTTGCCGTTGAGTTCCGGCAGTCCCATTTCCTGTCTTACCAGTTCGGTATATTCGGTACCGTCAGAGGTATAAACAAGACCTTTCATGGTGAAGAAGTTGTTTTCGCAGGACATTGGGTCAATTGCGTTGGTTCTCTTGTAGTAATTCGAGAGATCCAGTCCGTACCACCAGGACAGTCTGAATGCTTCGTTAGCGATTGCAGTGTTCCAGTTGGTATCCGGTGTGCCATCTTCGTTCTTCTTGTTGTAGTTCAGCTGCATCTGGTAGGAGTACTTGGATGGAACGTCTGGAACCAGGTAATTGTACAGAGCGTTGTTAGGATCTTTTGCGATGGTGTTGATTCTGGATTCGCCCAGCTGAACGTAATCGATCTCGCCGGACTCATACAGCTGGTATGCTACGTCGTTGGACTCTACCATCTTGGTGGTAACGGTGTCAAAGCGTTTGCACTCGGTATCCCAGT
>FR880136.1 GCA_000435195.1 Clostridium sp. CAG:169
GCTCGGAAAATTTTCCGAGCCGGTTTTTGGCTGTTGGATTCTGTTTTATCGAACGACCAGTTCGCCGTTTTCGGCGTCGATCTGCACGCGGCAGCCTGCGCCGTTCTGGTCGGCACTGCCGATTTCGCCCGCGATAATCTTTCTGCCAAGCATCGTTTCCACATGGCTTTGCAGGTAGCGTTTCAGCGGTCTTGCACCGTAGATTGGGTCATACGCCTCGTCGATGATGAGCTGTTTGGCGCGGTCTGTCAGCTCCAGCGAAATCTGTTTTGCCTCCAGCCGCTTTTGCAAATCCTTCATCAGCAGGTCGATGATGCTGCCGATGTTCTCGCGGCTCAGCGGTTTATAAAAGACGATTTCATCCAGACGGTTGAGGAACTCCGGTCGGAAGTTGGTTTTCAGCAGCGCATTGACCTCGTCCTTTGCCTGCTGGCTGATTTCGCCGTCCGGTGTGATGCCCTCCAAAATATAGGAGGAACCCAGGTTGGAGGTCAGGATGATGATGGTGTTTTTAAAGTCCACCGTGCGTCCCTGCGAATCGGTGATTCTGCCGTCATCCAGCACCTGAAGCAGGACGTTAAATACATCCGGGTGCGCCTTTTCCACCTCGTCGAACAGGACGACCGAATACGGTCTGCGGCGAACGGCTTCGGTCAGCTGACCGCCTTCCTCATAGCCGACATAGCCCGGAGGCGCTCCAATCAATCTGGATACCGAGTACTTCTCCATATATTCGCTCATATCAATGCGGACCATGTTGTTTTCGTCATCGAACAGGGTCTTTGCCAGGGTTTTTGCCAGCTGGGTTTTACCCACACCGGTAGGACCCAGGAAGAGGAAGGAACCGATTGGACGGTTCGGGTCGGAGATGCCTGCCCGCGAACGCAGGATTGCTTCACTGACCAGGCGCACCGCTTCGTCCTGTCCCACTACGTTCTGGTGCAGGATGTCTTCCATGTGCAGCAGCTTTTCCCGTTCGCCCTCCATGATTTTGGCAACCGGGATGCCGGTCCATTTGCCGACCACCTTGGCGATTTCCTCCTCGGTGACCTTATCCCGCAGCAGGCTGGACTGCTGGGCTTCCTCCGCCAGCTTTTCTTCTTTTTCCAGCTCCGCTTTCAACTGCGGCAGCTTGCCGTATTTCAGTTCGGCTGCCTTGTTTAAATCATACTCCCGCTCGGCGCGTTCGATTTCGCCGCCGGTCTGCTCGATTTCTTCACGGAGCTTCTGCACCTTGCTGATGGCGGTCTTTTCGTTGTCCCACTGTGCCTTCATCGAGTTGAACTGTTCCCGCAGCTGGGCAAGCTCCTTGGTGACTGCCTCCAGCCGCTCTTTGGAAAGCTTGTCCTCCTCCTTTTTCAGCGCCGCCTGTGCAATCTCCTGCTGGATGATTTTACGATTCAGCTCATCCATCTCGATCGGCATCGAGTCCATCTCGGTCCGAATCATTGCGCACGCTTCGTCCACCAGGTCGATGGCTTTGTCCGGCAGGAACCGGTCGGAAATATACCGGTCGGACAGGGTGGCTGCGGCAATCAGTGCAGCATCCTGAATCTTGACACCGTGGTAAACCTCATACCGCTCTTTCAGTCCACGCAGAATGGAGATGGTATCCTCCACGCTTGGCTCGGCAACCAGCACCGGCTGGAATCTTCTTTCCAAAGCGGCATCCTTTTCGATATACTGGCGGTACTCGTTGAGGGTGGTCGCACCGATACAGTGCAGCTCGCCGCGGGCAAGCATTGGCTTGAGCAGGTTGCCCGCATCCATCGAACCTTCGGTCTTGCCGGCGCCCACGATGGTGTGCAGCTCATCAATAAAGAGGATGATTTTGCCCTCGCTCTTTTTGATTTCGCTCAAAACCGCTTTCAGTCTCTCCTCAAACTCGCCGCGGAATTTGGCTCCTGCAATCAGCGCACCCATATCCAGTGAGAAGATGGTCTTGTCCTTCAGACTGGCAGGGACGTCGCCGCGCACGATTCGCAGCGCAAGTCCTTCTGCAATCGCTGTTTTACCGACACCCGGTTCACCGATAAGCACCGGGTTGTTTTTGGTCTTACGAGACAGAATCATGATGACATTTCTGATTTCGTCATCACGACCGATGACCGGGTCGAGCTTTTTATTTCTGGCATCCTCCACCAGGTCGTGTCCATATTTTTTAAGCACATCATAGGTATCTTCCGGCGAATCGCTGGTGACACGGGTGTTGCCGCGCACCTGCTGGAGCACCTGCAAAAAGTCGTTCTTCTGGATGTCAAACAGCTTGAACAGCTCTTTGAGGTGCTGATTTGGATTTTCCATCAGCGAAATCATCAGGTGTTCGACCGAAACATATTCGTCCTTCATCGAATCCGCAATCTTTTCCGCTTTGGCAAGCACCATATCGACATCCTGTGCGATATAAATTTTTCCTGCCTCTCGTCCCGAACCGGTGACGCCGGGCATCTTGTCAATCTCCTGTTTGACCGCCTGCATAAATGCCTGCGGGTCCTTGCCCATTTTTTTAAGCAGCTGGGCAATCAGGCTTTGATCAATTTTCAGCAGCGCATACAGCAGATGCTCCTGCTCGATCTGCATATTGTTGTTTTCCAGTGCCAGATTGTTTGCAAGCTGGATGGTCTCCAGCGATTTCTGGGTGAATTTCTGTGCATTCATAGCCGTTCACTCCTTCCCTGAAAAGGCTACTTCTATTTTGTTCCTCTATTTTCTTTTCATCAGCAGATGATGGGTGTTTCTTTTAGGTATCCCAGATAGATTTCCTCGATGATGCTGTCCCATTGGCTGCTGTCTGCGCTCAGGCAGGCTTTCAGCGCACGGTCAATCATCTGAATATAACAGGCGATGGCGTTGCCGATTTCCTCATTCTTGCATTCCTTTTTTAAAAGGGAGAAGTTTCGGATGAACCTGCCCTGCCCCACCTGATACTGCGGAACGATGTCTGGAAACAGCCGGCGGATATACCGCTGCTCGATCTGTCCAAAGCGGCAGAAAAAAGCATCCAGCAGCTCGATGAGCGCTCCCGACTGGGTGCGGGTCATAATCTTCAGCTGCCCCAGATGGTTGTCGCTGGAACGGGAAAGCTCCACAGTATAACGGATGGTCGGATTGTACTTGACCCGCAGCGGACTGCGGATGCACAGCATACTGTCCGAGCCGCGGTTCTGCACCTGGAACGGTTCAAAGCTGTCCAACACCGAAGCCAACGAATCAAAGATATCCTTCCTTCTTTTTTCCGGCGTAATAAATGAAACATAGTCCGCCAGCAGCTGGTTGATCAGATTGGAGCGGCTGGTGTCCAGACCATAGGCTGCCCGGTCGACCGCTGCTACCACATCATCGCTGAGTACCAGACTATACACACTCTTGCTCACATTTGTCCACCTTCCTTCCTGTTTCCTTGCCATTTATTGTACGCCACTTTATTAAAGTTGTCAAGCATATTATATAATATTATTTACAAATTTACTCTTTGTCCATAAATCTGTCATCCCGCTCTTTCTGTGGTGGTTTGCATCAAAAACCATTGTGTTCAACTGCCCTCTTTTTTATCCCTATTATAATAGGAAGGAAGTTTTGTTTTTGGGGAAAAATCGTTCCCAAACAGAGCGTAAAAAGCAAGGCATTGCAAAGAAACTTCCCTAAGGAATCCTGCCTTGTTACCGGATTTTGCAAAACAAAATTTCTCGGTTCATTCCCCTGCCAGAAAATGGAGAATGAAAGAAAATCTTCCTTTTTCAATCATTTTATTACATTAAAGTATTAAATCCACTGATTGCTTTGACACTTCTTGCAAGAATCCATCATTTTTAATGGGAAAATCCCTTTTTCTCCTGCATTCTTTTGTTATGAGAAAGAGAATCCTTGTTATATTTTCACAAATTATTTATTATTTTTTTATAAATCAGTAAAAAAGATATTTTGTAACAAATACAAAATATCTTTTCTTTATTTGTTCTGTTTTATAAATCGAATCCCTACTGTTTTTATTTTTTGTCCGATTTTCTTGTTTCATTTTATCCTTTTGTCATAGACTGCTTATTTTTTGTCAAACAGCCGTTTCTTACCCCAACGAAATCCATCAAAAGACAACACAAACCATCAAAAATGTGTTACAATATATACAAACGGGTGGAGCAATCATCCGAAATATTTCTTAAAAAGGAGAGTGTGTTTATGTCATCTCTTATCAGCGCTGATAATACGTGGGTATTGTGGGGTCTTCTTGTCGGCGACGCGGCACTGGCTATCTGGCTGGAGCAGAAGTACAAATGGGCATCCAAAATTACCGGATGTGTCCTGGCTCTGCTGGGTATGATGATTCTTTCCAACGTAGGGATCATCCCAACCGAATCTCCTGTCTATGACAGTGTTTGGTCTTATGTCGTTCCACTGGCAATTCCGCTTCTGCTGTTCCAGTGCAACATCAAAAAGATTGGTAAAGAAAGCGGCAAGCTGCTGATTATCTATCTGATCAGCTCGGTCGGTACCGTTCTGGGCGCTTTGGGCGGCTTCTTTGCTCTGAACAAATTCGTTCCTGACCTGAACAAGGTTGCAGCTATGTTCTCCGGCACCTATGTCGGCGGCTCTGTAAACTTTGCTGCTATGGCAGACACCTTCGGTGCATCCGGTGAGCTGAGCTCGCAGGCAGTTGTTGCAGATAACCTGCTGATGGCTCTGTACTTCTTTGTACTGATTGCAATGCCTTCCATCAACTTCTTCCGCAAACACTACAAACATCCTCTGGTCGATGAAGTAGAGGCTGGTAATGCCGGTTCCACCGAAAGCTACTGGAAAGCAAAACCAATGTCCCTGCAGAACATTGCATTCTGCTTTGCTGCTTCCACCATCATCGTCGCCATTTCCACTGCGATTGCAAACTTCTTTGCAAGCCTGTTCCCTGCAGAAGGCGCAACCTTTATCCTCAACCAGCTGCTGGGTAATAAATATCTGATCATGACCACCATCACCATGATCTGTGCAACTGCATTCCCGAAGGTATTCAACGACGCTCCCGGTGCAAACGAAATCGGTACTTTCCTTATCTACATCTTCTTTGCTGTTATCGGTGCACCTGCTTCCATCATGAGCATCATCACCCAGGCTCCTCTGCTGTTGGTATATGCCCTCATCATCGTTGCCTGCAATATGCTCATCACCCTTATCTTCGGTAAAATCTTCAAATTCAGCCTCGAAGAGATCATCCTTGCCTCCAACGCAAACATCGGCGGTCCTACCACTGCTGCTGCAATGGCAATCTCCAAAGGCTGGAACAAGCTGGTTGGTCCAGTCCTGCTGATTGGTACTCTGGGTTATGTCCTGGGTAACTACTACGGCGTTCTGGTTGGAAACCTGCTCAGATAATCTGTCAACGACCGAACAGGATGAAAGGGGTTCCCTTTCATCCTGTTGTTTCTTTCCAAAATAAAAGGAGGTTATTTTCATGCTTTTTGATGGACACGGCGACGTCTGGACCGACGTCACCTGCAAACGAGTAGACCACAACGAAACCGATATTTTCCGTAAATATCATCTGAAAAAATTCCAGGCAGGCAAGGTAACCGGCGGTATCTTTGTCATCTGGATCGACCCTCCGTACGACCAGGATCCACCGGCTCGCTCCAAACAGATCGTCGAAAGCATCAAAGCCGAGATGATTGATTCTGCTGACCTGCTCAACTTTGTCACCAAGTTTGATGACTTTGAAAAGGGCACCAAGGCAGGCAAGATTAACGTTGTCACCGGTATCGAGGGCTTGAGCCAGATCGGTGAGGACATCGACATGATCGACTACTTCTACAACGAGGTCGGCGCACGTCATGCCATGCTGACCTGGAACGAGCTGAACGCTCTGGCTACCGGCTGTCCGCAGGACCCGACCCGCGGCTTGACCGAAGCCGGCAAACGTGCCGTAAAACGGATGGAAAAACTGGGCATGGTGCTAGACGTTTCCCACCTCAATGACAAATCCTTCTGGGATTTGATGAGCATTGCCACCACACCGGTTATCGCTTCTCACTCCAACTCCCGAACCGTTTGCCCTGCCAAACGCAACCTGACCGACGATATGCTCAAGGAGATTGCAAAGACCGGCGGTCTGGTCGGCATGAACAGCCTGCGTGAATTTGTCAGCGAAAAACGCGAAGAGCAGAATGTGCAGAAGCTGTGCGACCATCTGGACTACATCGCCAACCTCATCGGCATCGACCACATCGGTCTGGGCTATGACTTTGACGATTATCTGGGCGGCGAAGCACTCAGCTCCTTCAGCTCCAACCTGGATTCTCCAAGTGCAGACGGCGTTTCCAACGAGGCAGAGGCATACAACCTCATCCTTGAGATGAAGAAGCGCGGCTACAGCCAGGAGGACTGCGACAAGGTTGCTTACAAGAACTTCTATCGCGTCTTTAAGCAGGTTCTCAAATAAACATCCACTCTCCTCAAAATACAAAAACAGCAGAAGGGACGCCGCATATATGCGGCGTCCCT
>FR880137.1 GCA_000435195.1 Clostridium sp. CAG:169
GTTATTTTACTCCTTTCGGAGTTCCTTGCCTTCATCATACACGATTCGATTCTAAAAAGCAAGAGATTTTTGAAATAAAGTAGTGTTTGATTTCATAAGAAAACAATACGCAAAAAAGCCAGCCCGTTTGGGCTGGCTTTTTGTCGATTCGATTTGCCTGTGTCAGGGATGGCGCATTAGATAATCTGGTTGCTTCTGTCCTTGAGGACAACGTCGTGGCTGCCGCCCTCGACGATGGAAACAGAGGAGACCAGGGTCAGTTTTGCTTTTTCCTGCAGCTCTGGAATGGTCAGCGCGCCGCAGTTGCACATGGTGGAGCGGACCTTGCTCAGCGACAGACCCACGTTATCCTTGAGCGAGCCTGCGTATGGAACATAGGAGTCAACGCCCTCTTCGAAGGACAGTTTCTTGTCACCGCCCAGGTCGTATCTCTGCCAGTTTCTTGCGCGGGCAGAACCTTCGCCCCAGTATTCCTTCATATAGTTACCGTTGATGTTGACCTTGTTGGTTGGGCTTTCATCAAAGCGTGCAAAGTAACGACCCAGCATGATGAAGTCGGAGCCCATTGCCAGAGCCAGGGTCATGTGGTAGTCCTGTACGATACCGCCGTCCGAGCAGATTGGAATATAGATGCCGGTCTCTTTGAAGTATTCGTCACGGGCTTTGGCTACCTCAATTACTGCGGTTGCCTGTCCACGACCGATACCCTTCTGCTCACGGGTGATGCAGATAGAGCCGCCGCCGATGCCGACCTTAACAAAGTCTGCGCCTGCTTTTGCCAGGAAGAGGAAGCCTTCGCGGTCTACTACGTTACCTGCGCCGACCTTAACGGTGTCGCCGTATTTTGCACGGATGAAGTCGATGGTGCGTTTCTGCCACTCGGAGAAGCCCTCGGAGGAGTCGATGCACAGTACGTCTGCACCGGCTTCTACCAGAGCAGGTACACGCTCTTCATAGTCGCGGGTGTTGATACCGGCGCCGACTACATAGCGTTTGTGTGCATCCAGCAGCTCGTTTGCATTTTCTTTATGAGAGGAGTAGTCCTTGCGGAATACAAAGTATTTGAGTCTCTGGTTTTCATCCACCAGTGGCAGAGAGTTGAGCTTGTGCTCCCAGATGATGTCATTTGCTTCCTTCAGGGAGGTGTTAGCATCTGCCATGATGAGGTTTTCAAACTTGGTCATAAACTCGCTGACCGGAGTATCCAGGCTCATTCTGCTGACACGGTAGTCACGGCTGGTTACGATACCGACCAGTTTGCCGGTAGCAGTTCCGTCCTCGGTAACAGCAACGGTGGAGTGACCGGTTTTTTCTTTCAGCGCCAGGATGTCCTTGAGGGTCTTATCCGGGCTGATGTTGGAATCGCTGGTAACAAAGCCTGCTTTGTAGCTTTTTACTCTTGCAACCATTGCTGCCTCGTCAGCTACCGACTGAGAACCATAAATAAAGGAAATACCGCCCTCTTTTGCCAATGCGATTGCCATTTTATCGTCGGATACCGACTGCATGATCGCAGAAACCAGCGGAATGTTCATGGTCAGTGGGCACTCTTCCTGACCTTTTTTAAATTTTACCAGTGGGGTTTTCAGGCTGACGTTCGCCGGAATGCACTCCGAAGAAGAATAGCCCGGTACCAGCAGGTACTCACCAAAGGTATGGGACGGCTCATTAAAATAGTATGCCATAATCTTAACGCTCCTCACATCAATTTAAAATTTGTTCCTGACAACACAGCTTATATTTCTAATTATGATACTATAAGCCTCCAATAATTTCAACCGCTATTTCGACAAAACAGCACTGTGAATAAATTTTGCCGGTGACAGGCTCGGCTCTTACTGGAATTTGCCACAAAGCATACAAAAAAGGTATTATTGTCTTTGACAATAATACCTTTTTCTTTTTAGTCCTGTTTGGTGCAGGCGTCGATAAATGCTTCAAAAATACGGGAAGAGATGCTGTTGGAAAGTCCCAGAATCTCAGGGTGCCACTGGAAGCCCATCACAAACTTTTTGTCCGGGTGATAAACTGCCTCGATGATGCCGTCGTCTGCTACTGCCATGCTGCGCAGTGGCTCGCCCAGCTTTTTGACTCCCTGATGGTGCAGGGTGTTGACACCGATTTGCAGCAGACCCTCGCTGAAGGTGTGCAGAGGGGTGTCGCGGATGACATTGACCTTGTGTACCTCTTTGTCCTTGTCTTCATCCGACGAGCGGCTGTGCTCAATCTTGACACTGCTCTTGAGCTGGGTGTTGATGTCCTGGTACAGAGTTCCGCCGGTTGCCACATTCAGCACCTGAAAACCTCTGCAAACACCCAAAACCGGTTTGTTCATCTCGATTGCCTTCTGCATCAGTGGAATCTCCAGCGCATCGCGCTCGGGAGCCAGTGCGCCGCAGCAGTCCATCAGCTCTTCGCCATACAGACCCGGGTGGATGTCCGGTCCGCCGCTGAAGATCACGCCATCCACATGGTTGAGGATTTCTTCAACGTCCGCTGCACTGACAGTGCCCTCCAGGTTGTTCAGCTGGATTGGGATACCGCCGCACGCGCTGACACAGTGGATAAAGTTCGGGAAAACATAGCAGTACTTCTGTTCTTCCTGATTGGTATTTCCTGTTTTCGGTGTAATTGCAATGATTGGTTTTCTCATAGGTTAAACCCTCCATTATATTGTTTGGGCATCCGGTTGGCGGATCGCCCTTTGATACACGCTTTTTCTATCTCTATTTTGAATGATTTTTTCCCTTTCGTCAACACCCAAAATAACGGTCTACTGATACAGATGATGCGGGTCGGTCTGTTCGAGCAGATATAAAATGACCGCTGCGGCAAACTCCCGCCAAAAAGCGGAAACAAACGCCAGCTCTCCCAGATTGCCACCGCCCTGCAAAAAGCTCTTGATGCGCTCGCAAATCAGCAGCACCAGAAAGGCTTTGTCCAGCTTTTGCAGCTCTTCTCCCATCCGACGCAGGTCTGCACCTGCCTCCAGATGGATGGGACGCTGTGCAGCCTGCTTTGCTGCACCCACTGCCCGCATCAAAAAGTCACCAAACTCATACTCCTCGTCCGGCAGCAGTCCCATCGCCTGACCCAGATATTCCGCTGCCATCATCATCTGGCGAGACATAGTAAAGGCGGTCGGCTGACCGGTGCGGATTGCCCGCTTGCGGAACTCCCGCAGCATCCGACGCAGCAGTCCTCCATGGATGGCAGTGAACATCCGCTCATCCCGCTGCCTTGCCTGCTCAAACAGTTTTTCTGCCTCTTCACGCAGGCGTGCGGTATAAAAGAAGGCGCTGTCCTTGACAAAGGCATACAGCTGACCATCTGCTTCCCCAAACGCTTTTCGGGTATCCAGATAGCCCAGCTGAATATTTTTGCGGGCAAGCTCCCCATCGAATTTTAAAAAGGAGCCCAGCGGCCACAAGCTGTAAATCTGGATGACCTGCTGCTGTTTGGCGCGGATGCGGTGCATAATGCCAATCGACTCCAAGTCGACCGCAATGACCCGCTGCGCACCCATCTCCAGTGCCAGATTCACCGGCATATTGTCGTGGTAACCGCCATCGATATATTTTTTTCCGTCGATTTCCTTTGCCTGAAATGCCGGAAAGCAGGCGGCAGAAGCCAGCAGATATTCCCGCAGCTTTCCCTTCGGGATGTCCTGCTTGTGCAGCTCCAGCGGCTTTAAGATTGGATATTCCACCGTTACCAGCGCAAAATCGACCGGTGACTGCCAAAATTTTTCCTCATCCAGCAAGGAGGCAACGAAGCTCTCCAGCGGGGAAATATCCGCTCCGCCCTTGGTCAGTGCTTCCTTTGCAAACGCCTTGCGCAGTCCGCGGTCGTCCAAATCCTCTTTCCCT
>FR880138.1:0-15586 GCA_000435195.1 Clostridium sp. CAG:169
AGGCTAATCCGCACATAGAAAAACAGGCACAGCGGTAAACGCTGTGCCTGTAAAATGCCCATTACGGATGCTGATTGGATCCGGTTTTATCATTTCGGAGCAGATGGCTCCGGCAAAATCGGTTCGACATCCAGTGCATCCAAAGTAAACCAGAAGGTACTTCCTTCCCCTACTCTGCTTTCCACACCGTATTCCGCACCGTGCAGTCCCAGCAGCTCCCGCGCAATGCACAATCCCAGACCGCTGCCCTGCGCCGCGGATTGTTTGGAGCGCTCCATTTTATAGTAACGCTCCCAAATGTTGGATAACTTGTCCTCCGGTATTCCTTCTCCATTATCGATGACCTGAATACAGACCTTCTTTTCCTGAAGAAGCTGACGAACAATAATCTTTCTGTCCGAACCGGTATGACTGTATGCGTTGTTGATAAAGTTGTATATCACTCTTCCCAACTGAACCGGGTCTGCTTTAACCCAAATGCGACAATCACTCTCAAAAGATAAACCGCTGTCTCCCAGCATTTTCCGGTAACGTTTTACCAGATCTGCCAACAAATTTGTTAAACAAAGGGTAGTAAACTGTAACTGTTTACTACCCTTTTGGAGCTTGCCAAGGTCCAAAAGGTCGCCTGTCAATTCCGCCAGCCGCTGCGCTTCATCCAAAATCACCTGAAGATTTTCCGGTGTATTTTCCTGCGGAAGCTCCTGCATCATCTGCGCATAACCAATAATCATCGTCAACGGAGAACGAAGGTCATGCGAGAGATTTGCAAGGGTTTCCTGCTGTTTTTTCCGTTCCGAATCCATCTTCTGGAGAGCGCAGTTCAGCCGTCGTCCCAGTGTGCGAATCTCATAGCAGCCCTGCTCGGGAAAGCGGACGGTGGTTCCCCCCTGCTCCATACAGTCTGCACATTGCTGCATCCGGCGAAGATTGCCGCAGGTGAAGCGACGGCAGAAAAAAACAGCAAAGATTGCCGCCAGTAACAGCGGGATGGAGAGTGCCCACAGCTGTGTATGGATGACCGAAGCACCGATCAGCGAAGGGGTGACTGCCGAACAGATGAGCACCAGGCAGGATTCCTCTTGTGAAAGCCGGACCATCTTGGCGCAGGTCGCCAGATGATAGGTTTGCGAGCGCTGCCCGCTATCTGCATCACCATAGACCATCTTTACATGGGTCACCTGTTTGATGTCAGTCTCCCCTCGGGCACTCGCTTGCTGGTACAGCTCTGCCAGCTCCTGCCGGGTGTACCCGGTAAGGATACGGCAGGTTTCTGCATCGTTTTTCACCCAGTCGTTTCCCTGTGCGTCGATGACCCGGATGTCGATATTATCCAGCCTGAGTTCCTCCACAATTTGCGGCAGATGCTCCTTGTCCAGATGCTCACACACCTGCTCCATGACATCTTCCAGTTTCCACGACTTAATGAAGCGATAGGCATCCTCAAAAAACAAAAGTTGCACCGCCCAGACCAGCAGCATGACTGCACAAAGACACAGCAATGCCGGAGAAAGGATTTTCTTTCCCTTCTCCTTCCAGCTGTGGCGTTTCCCTTCTGTTTGATTAGCCTTCAAAACGATAGCCAACTCCTCTGAGGGTGACAATGTATCTGCTGTATTCTCCCAGCGCTTTTCTCAACAGCTTAATATGGGTGTCCAGTGTGCGGTCGTCTCCAAAGAAATCGTAACCCCACACGTCGTTGATCAGCTTTTCTCTGGTCAGAGCAATGCCTCTGTTGCGCACCAGATAAAACAGCAGCTCATATTCCTTTGGAGAAAGGTTGACCTTCTCCTCATTGACATATACCAATCGACCGGTAAAGTCGATTTTTAATCCTTCAAACTCCAAAATCTCCTTGTTCGGTGCGATGGAGGAATTGCTGCGTTTGAGGATTGCCTGCACACGAAGCATCAGCTCCTTGGGCGAGAACGGTTTGGTGACATAGTCATCCACACCCAGCTCAAATCCATGGATTCGATCGTATTCCTCTCCGCGCGCTGAAAGCATCAGCACCGGAACCTGGGAAAACTTTCTAATCTCTCTGCACGCGGAAAAGCCATCCAACTCCGGCATCATCACGTCCAGGATAATCAAATCAAACTTTTCCTGACGACACAGCTCGATGGCCGACATTCCGTCGGCAGCTTCTTCTACCTCGTATCCTTCGTACTCTGCATACTTCCGAACCAGGACTCTTATCTTTTCTTCATCATCTACCACTAAAAGTCGGTACATATTTCACATCCTCCCTAGTCATCTTGCTGCATTTTTTCTCAGCATGATATACCGTTTCCCAAAAAAGTAGTTTATCAGGGATAAACCTACAAAATTTATCCTATCATGTATTTGTGACGATGGAATGAACAAAAAGAGTACTTTCAAAAAGATTGTTGAATCTTTGCTGATTCTATCACATTCTGTCTGTTTTCCTTCCCTTTTTTATTATCATATCATTTTATTTGACGCTTTACCATCATTTTGATGAAAAAAGCGAAAGAAAAAAGCCTTCCTGTGGGAAGACTTTTTCTTTTGCAGGACAAGCTTCTGTCCTTTATTACTGTCGTTTACTGCCAAACAGACCGCTGACGCTGTTCCAGAAGCTGTCTTCGTCGTCATCATCGTCCTGTTTGTTTGTTTGATCATTCCGGTTTAAAGACGGACGTTTCGAGTTGCCAGAACCATTCGAATGATTCGAAGAGGAGCTGTCCTCATTCTCATCATTTTCGTCCTCAAGCTCGGTATCGGCAGTCGAACCGCCGCGGTGCAGAATGCAGGTGGACGGAATGTAGGTTTCCTTGTACCATCCGGTTGCTGTGCTCGGGCAATTTTCGGTAGCAAGGTCGCCCGATTCGGTGCAGTACTGCATTGCCTGTACATTTTCCGAATACTCAAAATCCTTGGCTTCCAGGTTCTGATGAATCGGCAGCATCAGGTTTTTCCAGAGAATCGGGGTCGGGTAGGTGTAGTAGCTGATTTCCTCCTGGATGTCGTAACCCATCCACACACCACCGATATAATACGGAGTGAAGCCGATGAACCAGAGGTCCGGGTTATCAATGTCCACCTGGACACCGTTGACATATTTGACGCCGGTAGAAGAACCGGTTTTGCCTGCGGTGGTGATGCCGGTTTCATTTTTCATGTTGGCACGCGCACCGGTACCCTGTGTGACAACCGTTTGCAGCAGACGATTCAGTACGGTCGCTGTCTCTTCCGACACCACTCGAACCTGTGTGGTATCCTTCTTCAGAATGATGTTGCCCTCGGTATCGGTAACGTGTGTATAAGTATACGGCTTTACATACTTACCGCCGGTGACAAAAATCTGATAGCAACCGGTCAGCTCCTCCAGGGTCATACCGGTGGTCATGCCGCCGAGCGCCATCGAAGAAAGGCTGGTCGCATCCAGCTCGTGCAGGGTGCTGACCTGGAATTTGTTTTTCAGAGTATCGTAGCACACCTGAGGGGTCAGAATATTGACAATCTGCGCCGGCACAGTGTTGATCGACTGCTGCACTGCATACTGAACGGTCATCGGCGCTTTGGTGTAGGTATTGGTGTAGTTCTGCGGCCACTGGAAGGTCTTTCCGTTCTCGGTCAGGGTCAGCGGTTCATCAATAAAGGTGGTCGACCAGGTAATCAAATCCCTCTCAAAGGCGTTCAGATAAGCCGAGATCGGTTTCATGGTGGAACCCGGGTGCCTATGCGACTGGGTAGCGCGGTTGAACAGACGGTTGGAGGTCTTTTCGTTGCCGCCAATCATGCCCTTGACGCTGCCGTCCGGTGCGATGACGATGGCTGCCGTCTGCGGATATTCTGCATTTGCCAAATCAGGGAAGGTGGCAGGATTTGCATAGGATTCCTCCAGCGATTTCTGCACATCCGGGTCCATCGTGGAGTAGATCCGGCAGCCGCCGCTGTATACCATTTTGGTCGCATAAGCGCGGGTGTAGTTGTACTCCTGCTGCAAATCGGTGACGACATCCTCAATGACCTGGTCGGTGTGCCAATCGGTCAGGGCGGTCAAACCGTCCGAGGTGGATTCCACATCCTTTCTCGGAGCCAGCTGCACATCATAGTCCAGCCACTTCTGGTATTCGCTCTGGGTCAGCATCTGCAGCTTGTACATCTCTTCCAGGATGTAGTCGCGGCGCTCTTTGTTTTCTTCCATGCCGGTTCTCCAGCCGTAGTCCTCGTTGGCGTTCATGCGCAGCGGGTTGTACTTGGTGGGCGCATTGGTAATGGCAATCAGGGTTGCTGCCTCTGCCACGTTCAGTTCGCTGATGTCCTTGTTGAAATACAGCTTGGATGCGCTCTGGATGCCATAGCATTGATTGGAGAAGAAGGCGATGTTCAGGTAGGTTTCCATAATCTGCTCTTTACTGAAGTTTTTCTCCAGCTTGAGAGCGGTGAAGATTTCCTGCACCTTTCGCTCCGGGGTGACCTCGTCGTTGCCGGTCAGGTTCTTGATGACCTGCTGGGTGATGGTGGAGCCGCCCTGTACACGGGAGGAACCTCCAAAGTATCCAAGGGTGGAACGGATGGTTCGCAGCCAGTCCACACCGTGATGCTCCAGAAAACGTTTGTCCTCTGCTGCAATGGTGACATTGACCAGCATCTCCGGTATCTGGTCATAGCTGACCCACTCGCGGTTTTGTCCTGAGTACAGCTCCTTGACGATGGTTTCCTCCTGCGTTTCCGGGTCGGTCACATAGATATAGGAGGTGTTGTTGAGGTTGACCTCCACGTTGGAAAGATCGACCACCGGTGCGCCCTCCAAAGAATCGAAGATATACAGCGCCATGACCGATACCACGATCGAGCCGGTGATGATCCCGATAAAAATCAAAATGGCAAAAGCGCGGCCCAGGGTGCCAAAAAATTTTCTGACCGGTCCACGACGTTTCGCTGCTGCCAAATAAATCCTCCTCCTTACTTGTTGTCACACTGCAAAGGATATGCAGCAAGGGTATTCTGCGGCACTTTTTTGTGCCATTGACAAATGTGTTTTTCTGTATACGACCTTTATTATATCATATTAAAAGTGAAAAATCTTAAAACTTTGCAAAAATTAGGAAATTACCTAAACTGTATTTTTTTCACCTTCCATTTTTGTACAGATTTTCTTTTTCGTTTTTGGAGCGTATAAATCCTGATTTGGCGGACACAATCTCCATCAGACGCCTGCTGGCATCATCAACAGAAAGGGTGAGCTGTTTTGAAGAAAAATATACTGATGACCTGTGCGGCTTTGGCTTCGGTATGCATCATCACCTCCTTTGTGCTGACCGTTTCCGACCTGTCCGCTCCCTCGACCGCTGTGCCGGAGCCTGTTCCCGGTGAATCCGCTTCCGACTCTGTCAGCTCCCCTGCCACCGAAGCAATCGAAGGGATACCTGTCAACGCAGTGCAATATTATCTGCGTGAGCATAATGGAAAGCTGGCGGTTTTTGCTCCCGACAGCGATGTTCCCGAGCTTGTTTTTGATGTCTACCTCTCCACCCTGCCCGCCTATGACCGCGGACAGCTTCAGATGGGAATTCCCATTTACAGCTATGAGGAACTGGTACAGCGCATAGAAGATTACATCAGTTGAAAGGAATCGCTGTGCGGGGTTACCGATTTGTAATGAAACTTTCATCTAAAAAGGAGGAAATCCGCTCTTTTGTAGTATATAATAAAGACATAAAAACAAAACCCAACCGGTTCCAACAAACCGGCTATTGTAAGAACGAGAGGTGATACCAGTGAACTTCAAATTTGCACACAATAATATTAATGTTCTCAATTTGGATGAGAGCCTTGCCTTTTACCAAGAAGCACTGGGTCTGACCGAGGTTGCACGAAAAGTTGCAGATGACGGTAGCTTCATCCTGGTTTACCTTGGTGATAACTCCACTAAGCACCAGCTGGAACTGACCTGGCTGAAAGACCGCCACGACCCTTATGACCTCGGTGACAATGAAGTACACATCGCCTTCTCCACATCAGATTTTGAAGCCGCCCATGAAAAGCACAAAGCAATGGGATGTATCTGTTACGAAAACAAAGCGATGGGAATTTACTTCATCAGTGACCCCGACGGCTACTGGCTGGAAATTATTCCAGAAAAGATGTAATTACTTTTTTCTCATAAATTATTCTCCTAACCTAACAAAAAAAGGAACCTTTTCAAAAAGGTTCCTTTTTTCGTGTCTTGTGTTCAGCCAAAAACAAAGCGGAAAGTGCAATCACTTTCCGCTTTATCTTTTGCGTTTGATTATTCAGCTTCTGGAGCGCCTACTGGGCAAACGCTTGCGCAAGCACCACAGTCGATGCATTTGCCTGGATCGATTTCGTATTTGTCTGCTCCTGCAGAGATAGCGCCTACTGGGCACTCAGCTTCGCATGCACCACAGCTGATGCAATCGCTTTTAATTTTGTAAGCCATACCGGTTTACCTCCATTTTATAAATTTTTCCTTCTTCAGGATAACTGCAAGCAAAATGCCTGCCGCTATCCTTCGCACCTCTATTTTAACATATCACAGAAAAAAATCAACCAATATTGCAAAATTTATTGCTCAGAATTGTTATCCTACCCTATTTTTCTGCACAGATTGTGCGAAAAGGTTTCGATTTCCCTCTTGATTTTACAGCAGGATAGACATTTTAGATGATTCTAACGCCGTTCTATTGCAAATTTTCCGCAGTCTCGCCCTCATACAAAAAGAACTGCATCCGATTATCGATTCCAATCGGGACCGACAGCAGGCGTTCTCCGCAACGCTTCATCCCCTGATGCTCATAAAACCCATAGTTGCAGCTGCTGTCGGTGTACAGATAAAAACTGCCCACTCCCTGCACTTTAAAATATTCCTTCACTTCATTAAACAGCCGTTTGCCGATTCCTGCTCCGCGGCATTTGCTGTCGACCGCAAAAAAGCAAAGCTCACCATCGTATTTTCTTCCGTGATCTTCCAGCAACTGCTTGTCCACCGAGTCGATGCCGGAGAATACTTTGAGCACCTTTCTATCCTCCCGATGCACCAGCATGGACAGCTGCGCACCGATTGCTTTCCAGGTAAACCCACCCGATGCTTTTTTGCGCAGGTCTCGTCCCATGATAACGCCGACCGGTTTGCCACCCATAACCGCCACCCGGACAAAGCTCTGGCGCAGCAGGCAGCTGTACAGGTACACCCGTGCCAGACGCTGTGCAGTCTGCGGTGGGCTAAAGCGGTCGTAGTTCCATGTTTCTCGAATCACCTGTTCGAGCGCAGCAGCATCTGTGTCAACAAAATTTCGAATCATCAGCTTTTCCATTGTAATTCCCCTTTACCTTTTGTCCATTCGTTGATACAATGAGTGTAATCTATCCAGTAACTGTAATGTCAAGGGGGAATTTTAAAATGAAATCACTTTATTTTACTGCCGGTCAATTTGCCCGCCTGCATCAGCTGAACAAACGCACCCTACATTACTATGACGACATCGGTCTGTTCTCTCCGGCTTACAAAGGGGAAAATGGCTACCGCTACTACACCTATCAACAGAGTGCGCAGCTGGAAAATATCCTTGCCATGCGTCAGCTGAATATGTCCATTGAGGAAATCGCTGCCTACCTCAAGCATCCAAACCCGCAGGATTTTCTGAAGATTTCCCAAAACAAAATTGAGGAAATCGACCAACAAATTCAGCAGCTACAGGTACTCAAGCAGGTGTTCGAGCAAAGGCAGCAATCCCTTGCCCGCAGTGAGCAGATTCACGATGGTCAGATTGAGGTGGAATCCTTTGCTGCCCACCACTACCTGCTCACCCCTATGCCTGTGGAGGATAATCCGATGAGAAATATGCAGCAGATTATGCAGCATCTGCAATCCGCCTGGGAACACAGCTCCTATAAGGCGGGGTGCGGCAGCTATATATCGCTGGAAAAGGCGCTGCAAGGACAGTTTGATGTATACGACGGCGTGTTTACTCCGGTTGACCCACAGGACGATGACTCGCTGTTCCTGCTGCGTCCGGCAGGGCAGTATCTGTGCGGATACAGTGTTGGCAGCTGGGACAAGCTGCCTGAACTGTATTCCCACATGATTGCTTATGCCAAAAAGCACCACCTTGCCCTCACCGGAAATTGCTACGAAATCGGGCTCAACGAGTTTGCCATCTCACGCCCTGAGGAGTATGTTGCCCGCGTCTCTATTCTGATTGACCCTAAACAATAAACCAAGAGGAGCTGTCGAATGTAAACCGACAGCTCCTCTTTTTCCTACTGATTTTCCAGCTTTTTCAATTCTTTGTTGGTTTTAAAGTCGATGTCCTCCCGCTGTGGGCGGGCATCTCGGATGACCTTGACCGCCTCACGTTCAAAAATCATCGGAGCGCCATCGCTGGCTTTGTCCATCCTGACCTTGACCAGCCCGGTCAGAAGGCTGACCTCGGTGACCGTTCCTTTGCCTTCGCCGGTGGAAACATAAGCGCCCACCCGCGGTGTAATGCGAAGCAGGTCCTCATAGGCGTTCTGCTCGTATTTTAAACAGCACATCAGCCTGCCGCAGGTTCCCGAAATTTTGGTCGGGTTGAGTGACAGTCCCTGCTCCTTTGCCATTTTGATGGACACCGGCTGGAACTCTCCCAAAAAGGAGCAGCAGCAAAACGGTCTGCCGCAGATTCCCAGTCCGCCCAGCATCTTTGCTTCATCGCGCACACCGATTTGGCGCAGCTCGATTCGGGTCTTAAAGACCGATGCCAGGTCTTTGACCAGCTCGCGGAAATCTACTCTGCCGTCCGCTGTAAAATAGAACAGAATCTTGTTGTTGTCAAAGGTATATTCAACGTCCACCAGCTTCATTTCGAGCTTGTGCTTTTCAATTTTTTCCAGGCAAAGCCGGAACGCCTTTTTCTCCTTTGCCTTGTTGTCCTCAATGCGCTTGAGGTCCTCTTTGTTGGCAACGCGGATCACCGTTTTCAGCGGTTTGACAATTCCTTCGTCCTCGATCTCCCGGTTGCTCAGGGCAACCTCTCCGCACTCAATGCCGCGCGCCGTTTCTACAATCACCTTTTCCCCCACCGGCATCTGCACACCGTTGGGTGAAAAATAATATATTTTGCCCACCTGTTTAAAGCGGACTCCAATTACTTCGGTCATGGTTTCCTCCGTTCCAAGATTCTTTATACAAAAAGATGACTCTCTTCTTATGTCAATCCTTTGACACAAAATACCGTCCTACTGCCGCTTCATCTTGACAGCGGCACAAAACGCAGCGGCAACCAGACTCAAGCTGACATTCTGCGAAGCCTGGGCGACCGCCGTATCTATTATATCAAGAATCTGCATCGCCTGCAACGTCGAGAAGCGATTTTTCACCGTTGGAGGAAGCGGTTCCCCTTGAGATACCAGACCATGCTGCTGACGAATCCAATCGACTATGCAGCGGCGAACCTCCTGCATCAGCAGCAGAAAGTTGGTCCGCTGTTTATTATTGGTGTATTCCTGAAGGCTGCACAGCAGCTCAAACTCCTGTCCTACACAAACCATCTGTGCAATCCGCTGGGCATCGCACGCCAACTTTAGACTTCCCTCATCCTGCAAAATCATCCGTGCCTTGCCGATATTTCCGTGCGCCAGACGTGCCGCCTGCGCAATCCGTTCCGCTGTCATCTGCGGTTCCAGGGTATGCAGGGCAGTTTCACACTCCTGCACACTGCACACCGACAAAGGCAGGACTGCCGCCCTCGACAAGATGGTCGGAAGAACCCGCGCGCGGTTGTTGCAGGTCAGCAGAAAGACCACCTGTGCCGGCGGTTCTTCGATGATTTTGAGCAGGGCGTTCTGCGCCTGCTCGGTCATATTGTGGATGTTGCGCAGGATGTATACCTTGTATCCGCCCTCGTTGGGACGGATGTAGGCATCCGCGCGCAGCTGACGTACCCGGTCGATGTGAAAACCTTTGAGCTTGTCCTCGTCCCCGATGACCGATACATCGGGATGGGTGTCGGACAGCACCCGTTTACAGTTTCTGCACCGACCGCACGGGCGCTGCTCGAGCGGCTGTTCACACAGCAAAGCAGCGGCAGTCATGTGTGCAAAGGTCAGCTTGCCGCAGCCATCCTCGCCTTCCAAAAGGATGGTATGCGGAAAACGCCCGTCAGTTAAAAAATTGACGAGCGTTTTTTTAGCTTTATCATTCGAATAAAACTGTTCTAACAACAATCTGCGTTTCTCCTCACAGTATCAGGCTGAAAAGTACAAGCGTGGCTTATACCTTTTCAAATCTCTCGACATCCATGACGAAGATGGTAGCGCCGCCGACCTGTACCTCTACCGGGTAGGTGGTGTACATACCAACGCCGTAAGAAGCAGAAGATGGAACCATCTGTTTGCGTTTCTTGGAGTGGTCTGCGATGATTGTGATTACTTCATCGACCTTTTCATCCTGGGTACCAATCAGGAAGGTGGTGTTGCCCGAAAGCAGGAAGCCACCGGTGGTCGCAAGCTTTGTTACAGAAAAATGATTTTTAGTCAGTGCAGAAGAAACTTTGGAACTGTCATCATTCGAAACGATCGCAAGAATTAATTTCATATATGTAACCCCCTCTGTCCAAGTAGAGCATTTTTGACTACTTGACCATTGTTTTAAGCGGAAAGCAAAACCGTTTCAGCTTTCCATGTATCTATTCTACCACATCCACAACAAAAATACCAGACTTTTTTAATATTTTTATTGAATCTTTGTGCAATCTTTCTCCCGGCATGACCAATGGGATGCCCGGAGGGCAGGTAATGCGCACCTGAGCCGAGATTTTCCCATCAGCCTGCTCCACATCCATCGAACATCTTGGAGAAAGCATTGCATCCCGCAGTCCCATCACCCGCTGCGCTTTTACAAGCGGGAAAGGCGTGACGGCAGTTTTCTTGGGAGAAAGGCTGCGCAGCAACTGCTCTGCCCGCTCATAGTCACATGAACGGCTAAACGGAGAGAACAGCAGGACACACCCGCTGTCGCTGAGGTATTCCTCCATGATTTGATGCGCCCGCAGCAACGGTCGAAAGGATTCTGCGGTATACCCGGTGCCTGCCAGCGGCAAAGTCAGGCGCATCGGCTCACAGTGCTCCGGCAGCACAAAGCCCTGCTGCTGTGCCAACTGCCGCAGCCGGGCGCAGCGTTCTGCCGTTTTGTTGATTTGCTCGGCTCCGTTATCCAGCAGAAATCCTGCTGCCGCATCGATGGACAGCATGATGAGATAATTTGGGCTGGTGGAACCAAACATCGCCATCGCTCCCTTGAGCTGACTGACATACCGCTCGTTCATGCAGTGCAGCAGCGCCGCTCCTGTCAGGGAAGGCATTGTTTTGTGCAGCGAATCACAGCACAGGTCTGCTCCCAGTTGGGATGGATGCAGCGCTTCCTCCTGCAAAAAACGCAGATGCGCACCGTGCGCGTTGTCCACCAGAAGCGGAACACCCCGACTGTGGGCAACCTCTGCCAGCGCGCGGATATCCGACATTACACCAAAATAATCCGGCGAGGTGACATAGACCGCACAGACCTCTTCGCCTTTTTGAAGCAGAGCATCCAGCTGTTTTTCCACCTGCTGCGGGTCCAGCTGACCAATCAGCCGTTCCTCCTCGGTCCTGGTCGGGTAGACCCACTCCGGCTCCAGTCCCAGCAGCGCCATTGCATTGACCGCCGCCGCATGGATATTGCGTCCTGCCACGATTTTCCCGTTCGGTCTTGCCACCATCCGCAGCATCGCCTGGATGCAAAGGGTCGAACCACCCGCACTGATGACCGTCGAGCGGGTACCGTACAGCTTGGTAAAGATTTCCTCCAGTTCCTTGAGCGGTCCATCGTCCTCGAATAAACTGTCGGTGCCCTCCACCTCGGTCACATCATATTCCATCAAATTGCCAAACGGCTCAAGCGCCGCACCCTTGTGCCCGGGCATATGCAGGCGCGACCAATCGGCTTTTCTGTATTCTTCCAGCGCCGCGCGCAGCGGTGTGCTGATTTTACTGTTCATCTTTTTCCTCCTGTACAATTTTGATGTTGCGCAGGATAGTATTCCTGCCCCGATAGTTGTATGCTCTTGTTTTCAGCAGCTGCTGGGCGTTCTGCTCATCCATCACTGCCACTGCCGACTGCAAAAATTCCGGCACCGGTGTCAGCTGCGGTTGCCGGTTGCATGGGCAGACGTCATTGCAGATGTCGCATCCCCATACCAGTCCTCCCTGCCGGATCTGCTGTCGCTCCCAGTCGCTCAGCTCGCCTTTTTTCTGGGTGATGTGAGAGCGGCACCTTTCCAGGCAGACGCTGCCGTCCTCCTGCAAGGCTCCCTGCGGGCAGGCGCGGACACATTTTCCGCAATTCGGACAGCCGGGTGGAACCAGCGGCTGATCCGCCTGCAAATCCAAATCGGTGACGATCTCCCCGATAAAAATATAGCTGCCGTACTGCGGATGCAGCAGCAACCCGTTCTTTCCCAGCCGTCCCAAGCCAGCCAAAAAGGCAGCAGTCACCTCCCGAATCGGTGAGTTGTCGGTAAAATGCTCAAACTGATACCCCGGAAACCGCTCCCGCAGCGCCCGGCACATCCGCTCCAGATATTCGCCAGCAATCTGGTGATAATCGGTCACCATCGCATAGCGGGAGATATTGCGCTCGCAGTGTGCGCCGGTATAATAAGGGAACAGGCAGACCAGCACCGATTGCGCTCCCTGCGGTATCCGCTGCATGGCGCGGCAGGGCAAACAGGGCTGTACCTGCTCAAAGCGGCAGATTCCAAACGGGAACGGCTGCGCACCTGCCAGCAGTTGCTGAGCCATCTGTCTAATAATTTTTTCCTTTTCCATCCCATTCTTCCTTCCCTTGCTTATCCAATTAACTTTATCACACCTTTTCTCCATCTGCAAGACTGCACACCACCCAGTTTTTATATCGCCAGATAATACGAAGGAAAGTCGAGTTTCTTCTTTAAAATTCGTCCTGTTTGTGGTACAATGAATCTTAGGATAATAACTCCACACCTCAAATCCACAACAGGGGGAATTTTATATTATGAACATCAGTATGTTTGATGTCCTGGGTCCTATCATGATCGGCCCATCCAGTTCACATACCGCCGGCGCACAGCGCATCGGTAAAGCCATGTACAACATGATTGCAGACAAGCAACTCAAAGCGGTCCACTTTATTCTGCACGGCTCCTTCCACCTGACCCTGCGCGGACACGGCACCGACCGTGCGCTGGTCGGCGGCGTACTCGGCATGAATTCCTATGACCCGCAGATCAAAAATTCGCTGGAGATTGCCAAAGAAAAAGGCATACAGGTCGAGTTTGAAGGAGGAGACCTCGGTGACGTCCACCCAAACACAGTGCGCATCACTGCCTACACCACCGACGGACAAATGACCTCCCTGACCGGTTCCTCGGTCGGCGGCGGCAACATCGAAATCATCGACATCAACGGCACCGCTGCCAAATTCACCGGACGCTATCCGGCTGTCATCATCAACCACTATGACCGCCTGGGTATCATCAGCCACCTCACCTCCATCCTGGCTATCAATCAAATCAATATCGCCACCGTTGTCAACTCCCGCGATGCAACCGGCAAAAATGCCGTCACGATGATTGAAACCGAATCTCCTGTGGACAGCGCAGTGAAAAAGGAGCTGGAGAGCATGCCTCCGGTCAAGAGCGTTGTCACCATGGACAAGGTCAACTAATTCTATCGTCTATCTGCCAGAATCCATCTCGAAAGGAAAATAGATTATGTACTTTTCTGCTCAGGAAATGCTTGCCCAGCTTGAGGGCACCGACGAGCGCATCTGCGACCTTGTCATCAAAAATGAGATCGAGCTGTTCCAAACCTCCCGCGATGAAATCATGAAAAATCTTGAGGAACGCTATCAGATCATGTACAACTGCGCACATGACGCCCTGGAAAAGGAAATCCGCTCGCTGAGCGGTTTGACCGGCGGCAGCGCTTTGAAAATGTGGAACTACTACAAAAAAGGAAATTCCATCTGCGACAACACCGTCATCCGCGGCGCAGCATATGCTCTGTCCTGTCTGGAGGTCAACGCTTCGATGGGTCTAATCGTTGCCGCTCCTACCGCCGGAGCCTGCGGCATCCTGCCGGGTGCTCTGCTCACCGTCGCAGAAAAATATGATGTAGACCACCAACTGGTGCTGGATGCTCTTGCCACCGCCTCCGGCATCGGTCAGCTCATCATCAAGAAAGCCACCGTATCCGGCGCAGAGGGCGGCTGTCAGGCAGAGTGCGGAAGTGCCGCTGCCATGGCTGCGGCTGCCATCACTGAAATGCTGGGCGGTACCCCAAGCCAGGCGTTCGACGCAGCTGCCATCGCCATCCAGAACATCATGGGTCTGGTCTGCGACCCGGTTGCCGGTCTGGTTGAAATGCCTTGTGCCAAACGAAACGCTTCCGGCGTAGCCAACGCCCTGGTCAGTGCAGACCTTGCTTTGAGCGGCATCTTCAGCGAAATCCCATTCGATGAAGTGGTCGAGGCAATGTATAAGGTCGGCAAAGCGCTGCCGTCCACCCTGCGCGAAACTGCACTCGGCGGCGTTGCCACCACCCCGACTGCCCTTGCCATGAAAGAAAAAATCTATGGCAAAGGTGACGTCGGCTGCTGTGGAGACTGTGCAAGCTGCGGCGGTTGCTAATCTCTTTTTGCAGGAAAAAAATCAAACAGGAAGGCGCATCCCCTTCTGTTGTGCTAAAAACTGCACAATCCAGAAAGGCGGATGCGCCTTTTTCTTTTATCTTCTTCTCTTTTTCGCTAAACTTTTCCTTCCGAAATGAGCAATACTTCTAATTTTCCTCCTTTAGATTGTCTTTTTTATATTTAATTGTTATAATAAAGTCATCAAGGGATTCCCCCTAAACGAAGGAGAGTTTATCAATGAAGGAAAAACACCATTTTCGCCTTCCGCCGATTGGGATGCGCGTCTTTAAAACGCTGCTGTCGGTGCTGCTGGTCACCCTGACCTACGACTACCTGCTGGGAGGACGAAATGCCTGCTTTGCCTGCATCGGAGCAGTGTACGCCATGGGCAACCATTTCCATGAAGGGTTCAAGTTTGGATTCAACCGCTTTGTGGGCACCCTGTTTGGCGGCTTGATCGTCATTCCGTTCTACTGGCTGTATTACAATCAGCCTCTGGGAATTCCCAAGGAGGTTTATCTGGTGCTGGGGTTGCTGTGCCTGATGTATCTGCACATCTTATCGGGCGCCACCACCGCCATTCAGCCGGGCGCTGTTATCTACTTTGTTGTGCTGTTCACCCAACCGGTCACCAACTACATCCCTTACACCATTGCCCGTGTCATCGACACCGGTATCGGCGCAGCCTTCAGCCTGCTGCTCAACCTCTTCTGGCCCTCCCGTCTGGATAAGCAAAAGGGCTTTGACCTTCCACATACCATCGACCGCTGGCAGCAGAGCAATGAGCGTCCTCCGCAGGAGCAATACCCCACTCAACCGCCTGCTTCGGAATAATCTTTTTTTGTAAAATTAACGCTCGAAAATACATTTTGTATTTTCGCTCTGCTCTTCCAATAAACAAAATCCTCC
>FR880138.1:15620-24165 GCA_000435195.1 Clostridium sp. CAG:169
TTTGGCAGTCGGAGGATTTTGTTTATCTTCGCCCGGATGATGGATTTCCCTTCTCTTTTTGTCCCATCACCTGTTCTGCATGAAAATACAGTTCATCTGCATTGTGAATTTGATTGGTATTCTGAATCAAAGAACCCTGCACATCCTCCGACAAAGTCAGAAAAAACTGCTTTGCCTTTTTATCCTGTGCCAGCAAATCGTTAAGATTACGCATAACTCTGCCACACCTTTCTTCTCTTGAAATTTTACCATGCGGCATTTGCCGCATCATTCCCCTTTAGTTTGGCTGTTTTGTCAGCGTTTATTCCTCTGTATAATCACCTTTTGCCCGGTTCGCTGCTATACTGTAATAAGCTTGCTTACAGCTTACTTATCAGTCTGCTCGTGATCTTACAAGGAGGTTTGTTCATGTCTGAAACTGCACCGATTTGTTTTTTTCTTGGCGCCAACTCCCCGCAGGGATTTGTTTCCCGCTTTGACCAGCTGGACTGCGGTGACCCACAGTGGCACACCTTCATCATCAAGGGTGGTCCGGGTTGTGGAAAATCCTCATTCATGCGCCGAATCGCAGAATTGTTTGCACCGCACTGCCCGTCCATGCAGCTGATTGCCTGCTCCTCCGACCCGGATTCGTTGGACGCGGTCATCCTGCCGGAGTGGAAGGTTTCGATTGCGGACGGCACCGCTCCGCACATCTTGGAGCCAAAGCAGCCCGCTCTGAGCGAAAGCCTGCTGTGCTTCAGCAGCTTTCTGGACCCTTTGCTGCTGATGGAACACGCCGACACCATCCGCAGCATCTCCCAAGCCACTGCCAAAAATTATGCGCAAGCCATCGACTGCCTGTCTGCTGCCAAAAGCTTTTTAAGCGACTCCCGCCAGATTGCACTGAGCTGCCTGCAAAGCGAAAAGCTGGCAGCTTATGCCCGCCATTTTTCCTGCAAGCATTTTCCCCGCAAATCCCGGCGCGGCAGAGAAGAGGTGCGTTTTCTAACCTCTATCAATGCCAAGGGCATCACCAGCCTTGCCGCTACCTCCCGCAGACTTTGCCCGGATGTCTACTTCATCTGCGACCGGGAGGGTGCGGCTTCCTCCCTGTTTTTGAGTGCATTGCGCAGCCATGCGCTGGAAAATGGTCACGACGTCATCAGCTGTATGTGTCCTCTGGCTCCACACAGCCGCATCGACCACCTGCTCATCCCCGACTGTGGTCTGGCGCTGTTGACCGAAAATCCATTCCACGACTTTTCTTCCCTCGTACCCGACCGGCGCATCCACGCCAAGCGGTTTTTGGAGGTCGAAGGGATGCGCTCTTTTAAAAAGCGGCTTGCCTTTAACCAGAAGGCGGCAGCCCAGATGATCGAGCAAGCGGTCGGCAGTCTACAGGACAACAAGCGGCTCCACGACCGTCTGGAGAAAATCTATCTTTCCGCAATGGATTTTTCAATGATGGATGTTGTGTTGGAGGACGTTGCCGGACAGATTGTCGAGCGAAGAGCTGCCCGGGAATCCACACTTTTATAACCGACAGCGCACAGATAAAAACAGACGAAACCACGCGGCACGATGGTGCCTGCCGTTTCGTCTGTTTTTTGTTTCAAAAATTTTTAGAGGAAGAATCCATTTTCTGCGCCTATCTCCACCAGTTTGGCAGCAGTTCACGCAGCTTTACCACTTGCTTGGTTTCATAGTCGCACAGGATTTCTGGTTCTATTTTAGTCGTTCAAAATCATGCGGTAAACATTGACATAGTCGTTTGCCGATTTCTTCCAGCTAAAGTCGCTCTCCATCGCGTCGGTCATTGCTTCCTTCCACAGCGGCTTATTGCCGAACAGACCTTCTGCTCTGCGGATGGCTCCGAGCATATCGTGTGCATTGTAGGTCTTGAAGGTGAAGCCGTTTCCGTTCTCTCCGCCCATGTCGTGGATGCTGTCCTTCAAGCCGCCTGTTTCACGGACGATTGGAAGGGTGCCATAGCGTGCTGCCACCATCTGTGCCAGTCCGCAAGGCTCGCTCTTGGAAGGCATCAGGAAGGCATCCGCGCCTGCATAAATCTTCTTGGACAGACTTGGAATGAATCCAATGCGAACAGCCACCCTGCCCGGGTAACGGTTCTGCATCTCGCGGAAGAAACTTTCATACTCTGCATCTCCCGAACCGAGCAGGACAAAGGAAACGTTGTCACCCATCATGTCATGGAAGATATAGCGAACCAAATCCAGACCCTTGTGGTCCACCAGACGGCTGACCATGCCAATCAGCAGGCGGTTTTCGTCCGGCTCCAGACCCATCTCCTTCATCAGCTCCAGCTTGTTGACCTTCTTCTTCTCCAATGTTTTGACATCATACTTCTGATAGATGCCTTCATCGGTAGCCGGGTTGTTGGCTTCCACATCGATTCCGTTGAGAATTCCAATCACCCGGTCACCCTTTGCGTTGAGGATTGGGTCCAGTCCATGGGAATACCACGGGTCGTGAATCTCCATCGCATAGCTTGGGCTGACGGTGTTGACAATATTGACCTGCATAATAGCAGCCTTCATCATGTTCAGGCAGCCGTTATATTCCAGTACCGGATACTGGTATTCCGGGATTCCCAAAACATCCCATGCAATCTCCATCCCGTACTGACCCTGATACTGGATATTGTGGATGGTAAACATGGTGCGAATATCGTGGAATTTTGGGATACCGCGGTAGAAGGTGTTCAAATACACCGGAACCAGCGCGGTGTGCCAATCGTTTGCGTGCACGATGTCCGGGTCGAAGTCGATGTAGTTGAGCATCTCCATCGAAGCCTTGGAGAAGAAGGCAAAGCGCTCGGCATCATCATAGTAGCCATACAGATTATCCCGTTTAAAATAATACTCATTATCCAAAAAGTAGTAGGTCACGCCCTGGTGTACTGCCTTGAATACGCCGCAGTACTGGTTGCGCCACGCCAGCGGCACATTAAAATTGCGGACAAACTCCATCTTTTCCCGCAGAGCCCACGGGATATTTTTGTACATCGGGATGACCACTCTGCACTCGTTGCCGGAGTCGCACAGCGCCTTGGGGAGTGAACCTGCGACATCCGCCAGACCGCCGGATGCGATAAAGGGTCTTGCCTCACTTGCTACAAACAGTATTTTCATTCCGTATACCCCCGTTTTAAACTTTCCACCGCATCTCACCGCGGCTTTGGTGGAAAAAGGCGTTCCTCCCCAAAAGGGAGGAACTGCCCTTCTTTTTTAGATTGCCCGTCCTTTTTCGATAAAGAACGGATACTCCTTACAACCGTTCAGTTTTCTGGAGTCACGAATCATAACGTCCTTGTCGGTGATGACACAGTCGAGCTGACAATTTTCTCCAACGACCGAACCCTGCATGATGATCGAATTTTTGACTACCGCACCTTTTCCAATCTTAACGCCGCGGAAGATGATGGAGTTTTCCACGGTACCTTCGATCACACAGCCGTCGGCAATCATCGAATTGCTGGCAACCGCATTGATTCCATATTTAACCGGAACCTCATCGCGGACCTTGGTGTAGACCGGACGCTCGTTCGGGAACAGCTCCCGTCTGATTTTCGGATTCAGCAGCTCCATGCTGCAATCATAGTAGGACTCCATCGAGTTAATGTTAGCTACATAGCCATTGTACTCGTATCCGTAAATTTTCAGGCGCTGGTTGCCCATCTGCAAAACGCCCTGGGTAAAACTGTAAAAGTTGGTGCTGACCGCATCTCCCACGATTCGCTCGAGCAGACGTTTGCTGATGACGGTGATGTTCAGCAGCACGTTGCCTTCCTTCGCCTCCGGGCTAAAGTAGGCGCCGTTGACCCGACGATGTTCATCCATACTGATGGTGGTGACATCGCGGTGTACCGAATCGGCAATCGCCTTATTCTGATAGACGACCGTTACATCTGCATCCTTTTCCTTGTGGTAACGCAGGATGTCGGAATAATCGATGGAAGCGATGTTGTCGCAGTCGGTCATAATGACCAGCTCCGCTTTGGATTCCTTGATGTAGCTGTAAATATTTCCCAGCGCTTCCAGTCTGCCGCGGTAGAAAACCGATTCCATCCGTCCATACGGAGGCAGGATGGTCAAACCGCCGTTTTTGCGGGAAAGGTCCCATTCTTTGCCGTTTCCGACGTGGTCCATCAGCGATTGGTAATTACTTTTTGTAATAATACCAACATCTTTTACATCAGAATTGATCATGTTGGACAACACGAAATCCACCAAACGGTATCTGCCACCAAACGGCACCGATGCCATTGTACGGTTTTCTGTCAGTTTGCCCATCATTGTATCGTGCATATTGGAGAATACAATTCCCAGTGTTTTACTCAACATCGCCGCTCACCTCCGGTACATCCTTTTCAATCATGGCTTTTGCAGGAACCTTTGCATTCTTTCCGATATGGATGCCCTTTGCAATAACGGTAACACCCCAATTTGCTTTGTCCTCAATATTTTCCGGTCGGTCGCCCACCTGTGCATTTTCACCAACCACAACATTCTCTGCAACGATAGAATACTCCACCACCGCTCCTGCCTTGATGACTGAACCCGGCATGATGATACTGTCGTGTACCACCGCACCCTTTTCAACGGTAACTCCTGCAAACAGGATGGAAAAATCAACGTCACCCTCCACAATGCAGCCTTCGCTGATCATAGAATTTTGGGTCACCGCTCCTTCTGCTACATACTGTGGCGGCATAACGGGATTGCGCGCATAAATCTTCCACGCATCATCATACAAATCCAGCGGCACGTTCGGGTCGAGCAGGTCCATATTGGCTTCCCACAACGAATCGATGGTACCAACGTCCTTCCAGTAGCCCTGGAAGGCATAGGCATACATCCGCTCGCCGTTTTGGAGCATAGCCGGAATGACGTTCTTGCCAAAATCGTTTTCCGATTCCGGGTTTGCTTCGTCCTCCTCCAGATATTTCTTCAACTTGCTCCAGGTGAAGATGTAAATACCCATCGAAGCCAGGTTGCTCTTTGGCTCCTTTGGTTTTTCTGCAAATTCATAGATTTTTTTGTCCTCGTCGCACGCCATGATACCAAAGCGGGAAGCTTCTTCCCACGGAACCTCCATGACGGCGATGGTGCAATCCGCCTGCTTTTCCTTATGGAACTCCAGCATCTTGGAGTAGTCCATCTTATAGATGTGATCGCCCGAAAGGATAACCACATACTCGGGAGCATAGCGGTTGATGAAATTGATATTCTGGTAGATAGCGTTGGCAGTACCGGTGTACCAGTCGGAATTTGCAATCTTCTGGTACGGCGGCAGCACATAGACGCCTCCGTGGATGCGGTCCAGGTCCCAAGGCTGTCCGTTGCCCAAATATTCGTTGAGCTGCAGTGGCTGATACTGGGTCAGTACGCCGACCGTATCGATGCCGGAGTTGACACAGTTGGACAATGGAAAGTCGATGATGCGATATTTTCCTCCAAACGGCACTGCCGGCTTGGCAATATCTCTGGTCAGCGCATACAAACGGCTGCCCTGTCCGCCTGCCAGAAGCATCGCAATCCATTCTTTTTTGACGATCATCTTGATTCTCCTCCTCTAAATTCTAACCTCTATTTTCGGATGATTATTCCTCCGTCGAATCGGCGGATTTTTTCGTTGTTGTTTTCTTTGCGGAAGTTGTTCCCGATTGCGTTGCTTTACGGGTGCGCTTCGGCTTTGCTTCGGCAGGAGCTTCTGCCGATTCTTCCTCTGCCTTTGACGCTGCCTTTTTGCGGGTGCGCTTTGGCTTTGCTTCGACAATCGGCTCTGCATTTGGCTGCTCGGTCAGCGCCTCCAAATCAATGATTTTTTCCTGCTCATCCTCCGGCTGTATGCTGGAGGGCTTTAGGTACATCACCGACATCGGTGGAATATCGACTGCAATAGAGTTTGCCTTGCCGTGCATCGCAATCTTCTCCGAAAGGATGACCTCTTTCTCCGGGATCCCGGTTCCGCCATAGCGGATGTCATCCGAATTCAGAACGATTTCGTAATTCTTCTGCTCCGGGATACCAAAGCGGTAACCGTCGCGCTCAACCGGAGCGAAGTTGCAGATGGCAATGACATCGTCGCCCTCGTCGTTGGTGCGCCGGAAGATGACCACATTCTGGGTGTTATCGTCGTGTACCAGCCACTGGAAACCATCCCAGCTGTCATCGATTTCCCACATAGCGGAATTTTCCAGATAGAAATGGTTTAAATCCTTGACAAAGGTCTGTAACTTGCGGTGGCTTTCATAGGAAAGCAGCTGCCAATCCAGCTCTTTTTCAAAATTCCACTCGATGAACTGACCGAACTCCTGTCCCATAAACAGCAGCTTTTTGCCCGGGTGCGCCATCATATAGCCAAACAGGGTGCGCATCCCTGCAAATTTCTGGCTGTACTCGCCCGGCATCTTGTTGATCAGCGAGCATTTGCCGTGTACCACCTCATCGTGGGAAAGTGGCAGGACATAGTTCTCCGAAAAAGCATACATCATGCTGAAGGTCAGTTTATCGTGGTTGTAGGCGCGGTAGATTGGGTCCAGAGAAATATAGCTGAGCATATCGTTCATCCAGCCCATATTCCACTTGAAGTTAAAGCCCAGTCCGCCCACATACGGCGGCTTGGTGACCAGCGGCCATGCGGAGGATTCTTCAGCAATCATCAACACATCTGCATGCTCGCCCAAAACAGCCGAGTTGAGCTTTTTCAAAAACTCCACCGCTTCCAGATTCTCGTTGCCGCCGTGGACATTCGGAGTCCACTCCCACGATTCCCTGCCGTAATCCAGATAGAGCATCGAAGCAACGGCATCTACACGCAGCCCATCCACATGGAATTTATCCACCCAGAACATCGCACTGGAAATCAGGAAGCTTTGTACCTCCGGTCTGCCAAAATCAAAGATACGGGTCCCCCAGTGCGGGTGCTCCCTCTTCTGCGGGTCCTGATATTCATAACACTGGGAACCGTCAAACTCATACAGTCCCTGTTCATCCTTTGGAAAATGTGCCGGTACCCAGTCGATGATAACACCGATATTGTTTTCATGGAACTTGTTGATGAAATACATCAAATCCTTCGGTGTTCCGTAGCGAGAGGTTGCAGCAAAATATCCGGTCACCTGGTATCCCCAGGAAGGGTCGTACGGGTATTCGGTAATCGGCATCAATTCGATGTGGGTGTAGCCCATCTCCTTGACATAAACCACCATCTCATCCGCCATCTTGCGGTAATCAAAAAACTCTCCATTCTCATACTGACGCCAGGAGCCCAGGTTGACCTCATAAATATTGATTGGTTCCCCTACATGATTTTGCAGCTTGCGTTTTTCCATCCATGCCTGGTCCTTCCAGGCATACTTGCCCAGCTCATAAAAGCGGGATGCCGATTCCGGTCTGGTCTGCATATGATAAGCATAGGGGTCCGTTTTCAGCAGAATGTCGCCTGTCGGTGTTTCAATGCTGTATTTGTACATATCGTACTGTTTGATTTGCGGGATGAATACCTCCCACAAACCGTTTTCGCTGATTTTTTCCATCGGGTCATTGGCTCTGTCCCAGTTATTAAAATCGCCAACGACCGAAACACTCAGGGCATGCGGAGCCCACACACGGAACACCGCGCCCGAAACGCCTTTTCTCTTTGACGAGTGGGAGCCCAAAAACTCATACGCCTTATAGTTTGTTCCCTGATGGAACAGATAGATTGGCACTTCATCTTTTTTATTTACTTTGTACACACTATCAACCCCCTCGTGTTTAGCCTTATCATACCAGAAAACGCGTGTTTTTTCAAGCGCTTTTTGGGCAAAAAGATAGAAAGCTCTTTCGTTCTTTACAAAAACTTTGTAGCAAATTAACAAAGCTTCCTTTTCCTCCCGGCTTTTCTGCGAAACGGGTATAAACATTTTTATCAAAATTTCTGATGCTTTTTAGCCAAAAAGCAAAGAAAGATGTCAAAACCAACTCTTTTATCCTTGCTTTCTAGTATAAATTGCCAAGGTTCCCTTCTATCATATCACAGCCCGCTGTAAAAAAGAATCAAAATCAGTCCGCTGATTCCTTTTCCTTATTTTTTCATAAAAAAAAGACCAAAGCCCTTTCGGACTTTGGTCTTTTGAAAAATGCAGATATTACTGAGCGTCAACAGCAGACATATGTTTGATCAGCTCGAGAACTTTGTTGGAGTAACCCCACTCGTTGTCGTACCAGGAAACGAGTTTTACGAAGGTCTCGTTGAGCATGATACCTGCTTTTGCATCAAAGATGGAGGTTCTTGGGTCGCCCAGGAAGTCGGAGGATACAACCATGTCTTCGGTGTAGCCCAAAATGCCCTTCATGGTGGTCTCGGAAGCTTCTTTTACCTTTGCACAGATTTCTTCATAGGTGGTTGGTTTTGCCAGTTTTACAGTCAGGTCAACAACAGATACGTCCAGAGTTGGTACACGGAAGGACATACCGGTCAGTTTGCCTTTTACCTCTGGGATAACCAGTGCGCAAGCTTTTGCAGCGCCGGTAGAGGATGGGATGATGTTGCCGGC
>FR880139.1:0-7437 GCA_000435195.1 Clostridium sp. CAG:169
CTGCATTTAGAGAAAAATGCTTACAGGGATTTTTTATAGCGGTCGTATGCTTCCCGCAGCTCGGCAGCGGTTTCCTCCGGGCAGCGCGGGTTGCAGTGTGCCCATGCGCCGGTTTCGCTGGAGGCATTAAACTTCTGCTGGTTGGCAGAGCGCAGCGGCGGGAAAAATTCCACATGGAAGTGGAAGTCCTCTTCGACCGCTCCGCTGTTGACCGGAGCGTTGTGCATACACATCATGTATGGGAACTCCTTGTCAAACAAGGTGTCGAACATTCCGACAATCTGCTTGAGAGCAACGCCGAAATCGGTGCGCTCGGCGTCGGTCATGTCGGTGATGTGGGAGAAGTGGCGCTTCGGGAAGAGGTAGATGCCGTAAGGATACTCGGTGAAGAACGGCAGGAAGATGGTGAAGGAATCGTTTTCGAAGACGATGCGCTTGCCAAAATCCTTTTCTGCCGCGAGCATATCGCAAAACAGGCAGCTGCCCTTTTGAGCACGGTACTGCTGGGCGGAGGCAAGCTCCAGCTGCAACTTTTTCGGGATGACCGAATAGCCGTAGATCTGTCCGTGCGGGTGCGGCATCGAAGTGCCGACCATGCTGCCGCGGTTTTCAAAGATAAAGATGTACTTGATATTCTCGTCGCTGCGGATGTCGGCGTACCGCTCTGCCCATAGGTCCACCAGCTTGCGCATATGCTGGTCGCTTAGCTGTGCCAGGGTGGTGGTGTGTCCCGGGGAGTAGAGGATGACCTCGCACTTGCCGTAGGAAGGACGCACCTTAAAAAAGTCGTTGGCAACGTCGTCGGGCTGCGGCGGATTCTGCGACAGGGCAGGAAAGTCATTGTCGTACTTGAGTACCTCATAGTCGTCCGGTACCTTGCCCGAACCGGGACAGAAAGGACACCAGTCCTTGGGCATCTGCGGGCGGTTTTGGCGATTGGAGTTGATCATGACCCAGTCCTGGATCAAAGGATGCCATCTGAGTTCAGCCATTATATCTGATTCCTCCTTAAAGGTTTGGGTGGGTGGTTACTGCTGATTTTGCATAAGCTCGATGCCGCCGCAGGGACGGATGGAGAGCAGGTGGCAGCTGTGTTCACCGGTGATTTTTTCCATCTCGGTGCAGAACTGCTGTGCCATATCGTTGGGGACAAACACCTGGATGGTGCCGCCGAAACCGCCGCCGTGGATGCGGCAGGCGCCGCGACCGCCCAGAAGATGCTCGGCAGCCATCAGCGCAACGCTGGCAGGCTGGGAGAGAGGGGAAAAGCTGGGGTAGATGTTCTGCAAAAAGACAAAGGACGAGCGACCCGACAGGGAGAACAGCTTGAGGAAGCGTTCCACGTCCTTTTCCTTGAGCGCCTGGGAAATTTCCTGCGCACGCAGATTTTCGGTGAAGAAGTGGTGGGCACGAATTACGGCACGGTCACTGGTGTGCTGGCGAACCTCGGCAAGATTTTCATAGAAAATCTCTGCGGGCAGCTGGCGCAGGTACTCCTTGCCGAAATAGGCAGCGACCGATTTCATCTCGGCAGGAATGGCTGCATATTCTGCGGTCAGGTCGGAGTGGTCGCCTTTGACGTCCACGATATACATGCTGTATCCCAGCGCAGCCAGGTCCAGCTCGGAGCGCTCGACGATTGGGTGCTGCGGGTCATAAAAGTCGATGGATACAAAGCCGCCCACCGAGCACGCCATCTCGTCCATCAGACCGCAAGGCTTGCCGAAGTAGCGGTTTTCTGCCTGCTGACCGATTTGTGCAATCAAAACCGGAGAAAGAGCGTTATCATTGTACAGGCAGGAGAAAACGGTGCCAATCAAAACCTCAAAGGCAGCGGAGGAGGAAAGTCCCGAACCGCGCAGCACCTCCGAGCTGACACACAGGTCCACGCCGCCGCTGGCATAGCCTTTTTCACGGAAGATGGCAGCGATGCCGCGGATGAGGGCAGGGGTGGTGTTGACCTCGTCAGGGTGTACGCTCAGGTCGGACAGGTCGACCTGCTGAAAATCGAAGCCCTCGGACTTGATGCGCACACAGTTGCAGTCGTTTTTGGCAGCAGCGGCAATCATATCCAGATTGATGCTGGCAGCAACTACGCAGCCGCGCTGATGGTCGGTGTGGTTGCCGCTGATTTCAGTGCGTCCGGGTGCGCTGAACAGCCGTGGGGTATCGCTGTCGGCAAACAGCTCGTTGTACTGTTCGAGCAGACGGCACCAGCGTTCCCGCTGATGTGGGAGGTTTTGTTCCCCATACAGGGTGGTCATGGCGCGGTCGAAGCCGCCGGAAGAGATTGTATCAAAAAGACAGGAAATGTTGGACAATCAAAACGCCTCCTTTGGTGAATCGGTTCAAAAGAATTTACTATAATTAGAGTAGCCTATCCAGCCGGTGAAATCAAGTGTAACTTTTTCTCTGGCAAGATTATTTTTGTGATTAGAGGATGATGCTGCTCTTTATCACAATATTTTACAGGATAATTTATTAAATTGCAATAAAAAGCAGCGAAGCTCCTTTGAGCTTCGCCGCTTTTGTTTTTGCTTTAGGAAGGGTTGGAAAATTTAAGTTTTGCCTGCTGGATTTTTTCGGCGGGTGCTTCCTGAGTGGGATACCAGCCGCGTTTTTGCAGCTCGGTGAACACCTCGTGTTGGATCTGGTGTTCTTCCGACAGCAGGTTCATAAATTCGTTCATCAGCGACGGGGAGGCACATTCGTTTGCATACTGATTGTAGTTTTCGGTCATAAATTTTTCCGAGGAAAGGGCATCGGTCAGCATCTCGCGGTCATTCAGCGTGTGTTTTTGCATGGTTGGTTCCTCCTTTATCAGTTGAGCAGGTTGAGCAGCTTGTCCTTGTGGATTTGGTGCTTGGCAGCAATCTGCTCGCAGGAGGAGCGCAGCTGCTGGTCCTGGGTCATCTGTGCGTACATCTTGAATTTTTGAATCAACAGCTGCTCCTGTCCCAGCTGTTCTTCGATGGCGGTCAGCTCTTTGGTCGTCAGATTCATTTATAATCACCTCTTATTTTGGATTGGAAGATGCCTTCGATGACAGTATGCCCGTTTGCAGTCTGCTTACACAGGATGGTTATAGCAGGTGAAAAAATTACCACTGTAAAACCTATTGCAAATCGGAGCAGGAACGGCTATAATAGCGACAGACGTAAAAGTGAGTGGAGAACTTGAAACGCCGCAAATTCTTTTTAAAATGACAGCTGTGGTATCCGACAGAAGAACGATTGATATGATTCATAGGAGGAACACACAGATGAAAAAAATGATGGCAATTTCGGTGGCATCGGCGATGCTGCTCACCATGGGTACAGCAGCGGCTGCCGACATCCAGATGGGTCTGGTCAGCGAGGAAAAGCTGAACTGGCCACAGGATTTTGGTTTTGGGCAGCAGCTGGTCGTGCTGCGTGGGGAAGAGGCAATCGAGCAGGAGATGGACAAGGCAATGGAGCTGCAGCCACAGGACGAAATTTATATCCCGCTGTACTACACTACCGCCGAGGGAGAGAGCATCACCGTGGGCGCATCCAAGGAGCAGATGAGCGGTCATGTACCGTATACCGGCGAGATTGACAAAAACTGGAAGTTAAATTTGGTAGACCGCTCCAAACAGCTGGTAGAGGATGCACAGTTTTACCGGGCATCCTCCAAGGACCCGGGTCTTGTAAAGGGTGCCATGTACATCAAGGCGACTACCGTACCGACCTACAACAGCCTGGAGGAACTGGAATTTGAATTGGGCGTTTACCTCTCTGAGCGGTACAGCAAAAATAAAACCGAGCAGCTTTCCCTCAACGGCAGACTGAGCAATCCAAAGTCGGAGAAGCCGGTGGATTTTGAGTGGGAGAACAACGTCTTTGAAAAAGCAGTTTGGGAGGTAGCAGAGGAGGAGGACGGCACAGCCACCTTCAACTTTGGCGACGATGCATACTATACCGTCAGAATGTTTGGCGGCGACAAGGTGATGCTGGAATTTGACCGCACCTATGACAAGGAGCTGGCAGACCGCTATGCAGAGGACCTGTACTTCTACAACTTCCGCGGCGATTTGGACACCTTCAGCGCTACCGGCACCCTGACCATTCCGGTCGAGCAGCCGATGTATCTGTACCAGGTGGTCAAAGGTGAGCTGGAAGCAGTGGACGCAGTTTACAACGAAGAGGAGCAGGCAATGCAGCTGAAGACAAAATCTCTGGGTAACTATGTCCTCACCGAGGAAAAGCTGGAGATTGCAGCAAAACCGCAGCAGAAGCCGCAGACAGCTCCCCAGCAGGAGAACGCTCTGCCGCAGGAAAATGCAGGAAACGGTGTGATGCAGGAAAACAGCAGCAACGACTACCTGAGCGGTGGCGATAAGGGCAACCCGGACACCGGCGCACAGGACCTGAGCGCTGTGATGGCAGCACTGGCAGTGGTATCGCTGGCAGGCGGTCTGACACTTCTCAAGGGCAAAAATAAATAAACGATGACAGCCACCCTGCTGCGGTTCTCCACCCGCAGCAGGGTGCTTCGTTTAAAATAAAAATCAGCCACCCCGATCTTTCCGAGGTGGCTGATTTTAGTCGGCAGCTTCCTGCTGTTGCAGATACTGTTGGTAGCAGTCCAGCACCGCCTGCTCCAGCTGCTGTCTTGCCTGTAGCGTGATGGGATGGCAGATGTCCCGAAATTCGCCGTTTTCGTCCCGCCTGCTGGGCATAGCGACAAACAGGCGGTCGGCACCCTGGATAATTTTGATGTCATGCAGGGCAAGGTCGTGGTCGATGGTAATAGAAACAAGGGCGCGCAGGCGATTTTCGCAGTAGGTGCGTCGGATGCGGATGTCGGTGATGTTCATGTAAGCTCCTCCTTTGTGTCAAATCGGTATTGCTATTCTGCTCGCTTGGTCAAGAAATATGCGGGGGATAGGGAATTTTTGTGGATTCTTTTTGCGCTTGGGCGGTTTATTTTTTACATGGGATGCAATATAATAAAAGAAACCCAATGTATCCAACTCATTTTTTGGAAAAGGCGGTAGAAACACCATGACACACATCAACAAGGATTTTTTAAAGGATAAAAAGCACATCCATTTCATCGGCATCGGCGGCTCGGGAATGTTCCCGCTGGTGCAGATTCTGCACGGGATGGGGTACTACATCACCGGTTCGGACAACAATCCGGGGGACACCATCGATTTTGAGCGACAGCAGATGCACATTCCGGTCACCATCGGACAAAGCGAGAAGAACATCGAGGGCGCGGACCTGATTGTCCACACCGCAGCAATCATGGATGACAACCCTGAGCTGATGGCAGCCAGAGCCAGCGGTGTGCCCACCATCGAGCGGGCGGAGCTGCTGGGATTGGTGACCAGCTGGTTCAGCAACTGTGTAGGGGTCTGCGGCACCCACGGCAAAACCACCACCACAGCAATGCTTACGCAAATGTTCATCGAGTGTGGGATGGACCCTTCGGCGGTCATCGGCGGCAAGCTCGAGGCAATCGGCGGCAGCGGCAGATTGGGCAACAGCGAGGTGATGGTCTGCGAAGCCTGCGAATTTGAGGACCATTTCCTGAAATTCCATCCTGACATTGCGGTGGTCCTCAATGTCGATGCCGACCATATGGAATATTTTAAAACGATGGACCATGTTCTGGATTCCTACCACCGCTTTGCTGCGATGGCGACCAAGGCGGTCATCTACAACGGGGATGATGCCAACAGCTGCCGTGCTGTGCAGGGAATCGAAGGAGTCAAGCTGCTGTGCTTTGGCATGGGAGAGGACAACGACTACCACGCCTGCAACATCCGCCACGTCGATGGCAGACACACCCTGTATGATCTGTACTACAAACAGGAGCGGCTCGGGCAGGTCAAGCTCAACGTTCCCGGTGAACACAACGTCCTCAACAGTATGGCTGCTGTTGCAGCTGCCATCGAATCGGGATGCCAAACACAGCGCGCCGTCGAATCGGTCTCGGCTTTTCAGGGGGCAGGTCGCCGCTTTGAAATCATGGGGACCAACAAAGGTGTCACCATTGCAGATGATTACGGACATCATCCGGCGGAGATTGAAGTGACCCTGAAGGCAGCCAAGCAGATGGGGTACCGTCAGGTGTGGGCGGTGCATCAGCCGTTCACCTACTCCCGCACAGCCATGCTGCTGGACGATTTTGCAAGGGTTTTGCAGATTGCCGACCATGTGGTACTTTCTGAAATTATGGGTTCCCGGGAGAAAAACACCTACAACATCTATGCCAGCGACCTTGCCAAAAAAATACCGGGCTGCGTGTGGTTCCCGACCTTTGAGGAAATCTCGCAGTATGTGATGGAGCGTGCACAGCCGGGTGACCTTGTCATCACCCTGGGCTGCGGGGATGTGTACAAATGTGCCAAACTGATGCTGCACCAGCAGTAAGAGAAGGACAAAGCACAACAAATTGCCTTAAATAAAGGTTGCTCCAACCGAAGTTTTGTGATAAAATAACAGCAGAATCCTCCATCGGTCGCAGGCGGTGTGTCTGTGTGCCGCAAGAGGCAATAATTTTGACAGGAAAAGGAAGAGATCACCATGAAAAAAGTAGTTGCAACCACCAACGCTCCAGGCGCTATCGGACCATACTCCCAGGCTATCATCGCAGGCGACAATATGTATATCTCCGGTCAGCTGCCAATCGACCCGGCTACCGGCGAACTGGCTGAGGCTTGCATCAAATGCCAGACCAAACAGTCGCTGAAAAACATCCAGGCAATCCTGGAGTCCGAAGGACTTTCGATGAAAAACGTTGTAAAGACCACCGTTCTGATGCAGAACATCGGCGACTTTGCAGCAATGAACGAAGTATACGCTGAGTTCTTTACCGAAGAGTGCCCGGCTCGTGCTGCTTACGAAGTAGCAAAACTGCCAAAAGGCGCTCTGGTTGAAATCGAAGCAATCGCATACGTTAAGTAAGCGTCGGCAACACAATGAACAGGATACGGGACACCGGCAAGGTGTCCCGTTTGTCATATTGAGGGATGGTTATGAACTACGAACAGGCGATCGATTATATCGAACAGACCGATACTCCCCGCCAGAGATACGGGTTGGAAAAATTAAAACAGGCATTGCATCTGATGGGCGACCCGCAGGAGAAGGTGCCCTATGTCCACATTGCGGGCACCAACGGCAAAGGCTCCACTGCCTCGATGCTTTCCTCGATACTCAACCACGCGGGTTTGCGCTGCGGACTGTACACCTCCCCGCATTTGCAGCGGTACAACGAGCGGTTTCAAATCGCAGGAGAACCGATTTCCGATGAGCAGCTGATTCAATCGGTGCAGCGGGTACAGCAGGTGTGCGAGCAGCTGGGCGGAACACCGATTGTGTTCGAGGTGCTGACCCTGATGGCATTCGAGCTGTTTGCACGGCTGGACTGCCAGATCGCGGTGCTGGAGGTCGGTATCGGCGG
>FR880139.1:7478-21545 GCA_000435195.1 Clostridium sp. CAG:169
CTGCATCCCCTCTCCGCAGGCGGCGGTGGTCACCCAGCTGGGACTGGACCACACCGAAACGCTGGGGGACACCATCGAGCAGATTGCATGGCAGAAAGGCGGTATCGCCAAACCCGGCAGCTGCCTGGTGATGGCTGCCCAGCAGGAGGAAGCGATGGAGGTCGTCCGGCAGATCTGCCGGCAGGAGGACTGCGCTTTCTGCGTGGCGGACCCGAAGAGGATGCAGCTGCTCAGCTCCACCTTAAAAGGACAGCGGGTGCTGGATGAGCATTTTGGCGAGCTGTTGATTCCGCTGGCAGGCGAACACCAGCTTAAAAACGCAGCCAATGTGCTGTGTGCCGTCGAGCAGCTGGTGCAGCGCGGATGGAAAATCCCGGTCGAGGCGGTGCGGGAGGGTCTTGCTGCTGCAAAATGGCCCGCACGCTTTGAACTGCTGGATGAGTCGCCGTGTTTTATCCTTGACGGCGGACACAACCCACAGTGTGTGCAGGCGGCAATGGATGCGCTGGAGTGGTTTTTCCCGGGGAAAAAAGCGGTCATCCTGACCGGCATGATGCAGGACAAGGACACCGAGAAGATGCTGGAACAGATGGCAGAGCACGCCGCCTGTTTTGTCTGCCTGCACCCGGACAGCCCGCGCGCCTTGAGCGCCGAGCAGCTGGCACAGCAGGTGACAGAGCGGTTTGGTTTGCCGGCTTTCTGCTGTGAAAGCATTGCGCAGGGTGTGGCATTGGCTCGGGAAAAAGCAGGCAGCGACGGACTGGTGTGTGCGCTGGGGTCGCTGTATCTTGCCGCTGAGGTGCGTGCGCAGTTTGAACGGGAATAGCACAAAGATTTCCAAAATGTAAAATATCCGTCGGACCACTCTCTATCTTTGACAAATTGCGGGATACATGGTATCATAAAGCATGATTTACAAAGAAATATACTTCACCAAAGAAGTGTGATTCAGAAAGAAGCATCATTCACCAAAAACGGTATTCGTCCAAGCAGGCGATAACGTTTGTATGATTCAGAAAAAACGAATGCCCGATGGGTAAAATGGGGGAACAACTGTGAAAAAAGTTTTAGCGTTAACTCTCGCGATGCTGCTGTGCGCTTCGATGCTTGCAGGATGCGGCAAATCGGAGGAAGAACAGCAGATCGAACAGCAGACCACCGAGCAGGAGTCGGCTGATAACACCAATGGAATCGGCATGACCAGCGAGGACTGCAAAGGAAAGGTGCTGGCATGGAACGTCGGTGTGGACTCGGCGTCCTTTGACCCTGCCAACAGCATTTCGGCAGACAGTAAAAGTGTCATCAACAATACGCTCGAGGGCTTGATGAGAAACACCGGCGAAGGCGCTGCACCGGCGATGGCACAGCAGATGCCAGAAGAAAAGGTCAACGAGGATGGAACAGTTACGCTGACCTACACCCTGAGGGAGGCAACCTGGTCGGATGGACAGCCGGTCACCGCAGGCGATTTTGCTTTTGCATGGAAACGCTGTGCAGACCCGGAAAACCAGATGAGCAACGCTTACCTGATGAGTGTGCTGGCAAACTATGACGACATCGCCGCAGGTCTTGCCGATATCGAAGAGCTGGGTGTCAAAGCGGTGGACGACACCACCCTGGAGGTCACCCTCAAGCAGCCGACCGCCTACTTTAACGAGCTGCTCTGCCTGCCTGCCTTCATGCCGCTGCGCGAGGACGTAGCGGGAACCGACAGCAGCTGGTCGAAGGACCCGCAGCGCGCCGTTGCCAACGGTCCGTTTGTCTTTGCTGGCTACACCGAAGGCAAGGAACTGATTCTCAAGAAAAACGACAATTATTGGAACAAGGATACTGTTGCGATGGACTACATCGTAGCGCGGATGCTGGACGAGCAGATGGCTCCGGTGGGAATGGCATTCGGAGATATTTCGATGACAGCAGGTACCGTTGAACAGCCTCAGGCACAGACCGACACAGCAGGCAACACCGTCGAGGTCCCACAGCTGGCAGAAACCATCGAGGCTTCCTCGGTCGAGGGTTATCCCCCTTCCCAAGGGGAGGTGTCCGAAGGACACAGGGGTCATCCCCCTTCATAAGGGGAGGTGTCTGAAGGACAGAGGGGATTCCCGGAAATAAAAAAACGACCGATGCACAAGCATCGGTCGTTTTGACAGGTAACAGTCCAGAGGCTGCCGCCTTTAGGGTTAGTCGGCAGCAGCAAGTTTATTTTCCAATTCCCGGTGCTGCCACTTGTTCGAGTGCAGACGGTAAGCAAAGAAGAAGATGCGGAAAATCCAGTCGGCAAACATGGCAAACCAGGTACCCAGCGCACCCAGACCCATCATAGTGCCGAACACATAGCTCAGACAGATGCGGCACAGCCACATGGACACCACCGAAACAATCATGGTGAAGCGGACATCGTTGGCAGCGCGCAGACCGTTTGGCATGGTGAAGGCAGCCGGCCAGAAGATAGCGCAGAACAGGCTGTGCCACAGCATCATCTGTTCCGCAGTCTGGGCAGCTTCCTGCGACAGGCTAAAGCAGCCGATGATGGGTCGACAGAAGACGGCGATGAGGATGTTGAGCACCAGCATAAAGACATAGGCAAGTCCGGTCAGGCGGTAGATGTAGGATTTTGCCTGGTCGTACTGACGGGCGCCGACACATTGACCAACCACGGTAATCATCGCAAGTCCGATGGCGGTGCCGGGGATGATGGGGAAGCCGGCAATCGAGTTGCAGACAGCGTTGGCAGCGATGGCAGCGGTGCCATAGGAAGCAATCATTCCCTGCACGATGATTTTGCCCAGCTGGAACATCCCGTTTTCCAAGCCGTTTGGAATACCGATGGCAAGGATATTTTTAATCATACCCGGATGGAAGTTCAGGTGCAGGTAGGAATCAATGTGGATGACGTTGTTTGAACGATGCAGGAGGATGAGGATGAAGATGGCTCCGACAATACGGGAAATCAGGGTGGCAAGGGCAGCACCGGCGGCTCCCATATCAAAGCCAAAGATAAACAGAGCGTTACCGCCGACGTTGATACAGTTCATCACGATGGAAATGACCATCGAGATGCGGGAGTTGCCCATTGCGCGGAACAGCGCTGCTCCGGCATTGTACAGGGCGATGAATGGGTAGGATAGTGCGGTCAGGAAAAAGTAGATTTCGGCGTTCTGCATAACGGCAGATTCGACATCATGGTAGATAAAGCCTAAAATCTGCGGACCGCCAAAGACAAACAGCGCACCAATGGCAGTTGAGAGGACAAACACCGACAGGATGAGCTGCTTGGCTGCTTCACACGCCTGATGCGGCTCCTCGCGCCCGATGTACTGGGAGGAAACGATGGCGCCGCCGGTAGCAAGGGCGGAGAAGATGTTGATGAGCAGGATGTTGATGGCATCTACCAGAGAAACGCCGGATACGGTAGCTTCTCCGCAGACCGAAACCATAACGGTATCTGCCATGCCGATGGTGATAGACAAAAACTGCTCGATGATCAGCGGGACAATCAGTCGCTGAAGGTCTTTTTTGGAGAACATGAAAGTTCCGTCCTTTCTTTGGAGATGGATTTTGATAACAACAAGTAAAAATGATTTATAAATATTTCATAATTTTAGCATTTTATTGCGATGATAACAATATTGTTTGTTGTTATTGCTTGATTTTTTATAAAAATTTAGCCAATTTTATCAGAGAACGGCTTGCAAAATAAAAATTTTAGGGCAGAGTGCAGAGCGTTTTACAGATAGTGAATGTATCTTTTTGCGCTTTTGATGTTTGATAAAAAGGAATATCTTCGTTATAATAAAAAGAAAATCGTTTGGAAGGATGGTGGAAAGGATGGCGGTTTATCTGGCATTGTGCCTGTTTTTATGCCTTGGCTCGGTGCTGTGGGCAAGGGAACTGGGCTTTTCCAACGGGATTGCCGATGAAAAAAGAACGGCTCGGATGCAATGGGCATTTTTACTTTTGGCAGGCGGGCTGTTTGTGCTGGTGGCAACCGTGCGGTACGGCATCGGCTATGATTATTTTAACTATGAGCGGCTGTATGAGCAGCTGGGTCCGATGTCGGCAGCGCAGCTGGTGCAGGACCCGGTCGGCAAGCAGTTTATCGGATATTCTCTGCTGACCCATCTGCTGTATCGGGCGGGACTGGACTACCGTTCGCTGTTGCTGGTCATCAATCTGCTGATGACCGGGGTGGTGCTCTGGTTTGTCAAACGGTATTCGCCCTTGCCGTGGATGAGCTTGTTTTTCTATCTGACCCTGCAATTTTTTGCGCACAGCATGAACCTGTTTCGTCAGTCGATTGCAGCGACCATCTGCCTGCTTGCCTATCCGTTTTTAAAAAAGAGAAAGCTGCTGCCCTTTGCGCTGGTCGTTCTGCTGGCAGCTGCTTTTCACACCTCGGCGCTGTTCTTCCTGCCGTTCTACTGGATTTTGAACTGGAAATGCGACGGCAGACTGCTGGGTGGGTTGGCGATGGCGGCAGTACCGGTCTATCTGTTCAGCAACCAGGCAGCGCAGCTTTTGACCCAATATCTCTTCCCGAACTATGCAGGCTATATCGGTTCGCGCTACTGGGCGGGCTTGGGCTACCGCTATGCGATATTCCCCATTTTGTACTTTGCAGCGGCATGGCTGACCCGGCGCTGGCTGCTTGCAGAGAGGCAAGAAAACCGCATTTTAATCAACAGCTCCTTTTATGTGATGTTGTTGTATGTCTTTAGCACCCACCACATGATTTTGGAGCGTTTTTCCATCTACTTGTTTCCTTACGCCATGCTGCTGCTGCCAAAGATGGTGGTCAGTGTTCCGGCAGTACAGGGAGAGGACAGGAAAAAGGAAAATAAACATCTGGAGCGCCAGCGCCGGGAGAGCATGGTGCTGCTGGCGGTGTTGGCGGTAGCGGCGGGTTTTGCCTATCTTTGCTTTGCTTCCATGCAGGGTACCAACGGTTTTCATAAGGTTTATCCATATGTATCGGTGTGGAGCTGAGAATGATTGGTCGAAAAAACGCTTGTATCATCCGCTGAATTGTGATAAAATGGATTCGGTTTATGCGGTCCGAAAAGGAGCTGCTCAAAAAGAACAGGACGGTCACTTGACCGTATGACAATATTGGAAAGGGAGTTTTGGCGATGTCCGGACATTCTAAGTGGAATAATATCAAGCGTAAAAAAGAAAAGACCGATGCCCAGAAGGGAAAAATCTTTACCAAGATCGGTCGTGAAATGGCAGTAGCGGTTCGTGAGGGCGGACCTGACCCGATGAACAACGGCAAGCTGCGTGACCTGATTGCAAAGGCAAAGGCAAACAACGTGCCAAACGACAACATCGACCGCATCATCAAAAAGGCAGCCGGCGACGGTGATAAAAACACCTATGTGGATATGGTCTATGAAGGCTACGGTCCTTGCGGTGTTGCTGTCATCGTAGAAGCGCTGACCGACAACAAGAACAGAACTGCCGGCGACCTGCGCCATTACTTTGACAAGTGCGGCGGCAACCTGGGTCAGACCGGATGCGTTTCCTTCATGTTCAGCGAAAAGGGTGTCATCGTTATCGACAACGAGGATGAAAAATACACCGAGGACCAGGTTATGGAGGACTGCATGGAAGCAGGAGCAGAAGATTTCGAATTTGGCGACGGTGTCATCGAAGTTTCTGCAACCAACGACCCGAACGAATTCCGTGCGGTTCGTGAAGCGCTGGAAGCAAAGGGCTACACCTTTGTGGAAGCAGACATCCAGAAGGTACCTTCCACCTACACTAAAATCGACGACCCGGAGCTAGCAGAAAAGATGCAGAAGCTGCTCGACCTGCTGGAGGACAACGACGACGTGCAGGAAGTTTACCACAACTGGGAATCCGACGAAGAATAATGACAAACAAAAATCCACCTCGTTTCCAAATGGAAGCGGGGTGGATTTTTTATTTTGGCAATGGGACAGCACTTGTTTACAGGTTGTCGAAATCATCCTCCTGCGAATCGGTGTCGGTTTTCTCTTTCTTTGCTACCAACGATTTTTTGATGAAAAGTGCAATCACACAGAAGGCAGCCACTGCAACAGCGGTGATGCACAGATAAAGAATAAGGTCGTTGTCCTCCTCGCTGCCAAAAGGAAAGGCAGAATTGTCCTCCTGCTGCTGCGACAGCCCGACGACCGGGCTCTGATACAGCACCGTGGCGGCAGCAGCCTTTTCCTCCCCGGAATTGCTGCTGTTAGGAAGTACCTCATCGGTACTTCCTAAAATAGTCTGTAGGTTTTCCAGGGTATCCGGTTCAATGCCCAGTATATCGCACAGGGCAGCGGCTGATTCCGGCGACGAACCGACGAAAATATAGTTGGTGGTGTAGGTGGTGGTAGAATTGTTCGAGTCGGTGGTGGAACTGGAGCTGGAGGTAGAGGTCGAAGTGGAGGTGGTGGTTTCTACCCTGGAGTCCCCGCCGGAGGAGCTTTTGGAGGAATCGGAGGATTTCTTGGTGGAGGACACCGTTTTCTTTTCCTCTTTCTCTTTTGCTTCCTCTTCATCGGTTTCCTCTTCGCCGAGCGGGAGGTCGGCTCCTTCGCCCGGGTTGAGCGGCTGCACAGGACCCGAGCAGCGGACCTGCCGAATCATGGAAAGATGGGGCATATTGACATCGACAAATCCCTCCACTCCGTCAGCGTACAGATAAGGCAAGCGGGAAAACTGCTTGAGCTGCACCTTCAGGTAGCGGCAGTCGGTCGAAGGCGCAGCTTCAAACTGCTCGTCAAAGAGAAAGCTGCCGTCCTGGTCGTGCAGGGTGGTTTCTACTCGTTTGACCGGCAGCTCTTCGAAGGAGGCTCCGTCAAATGATTGCAGCAGGTGCAGTCCGTAGGGGATCAGCTCTCCCTGCGGGTAGCAGTCGGCAAAGGGCGTCGGTTCCTCCTCTGGGTTTTCTTCCTCAGAGGTTTCCTCATCCGTATTTTCATTGTAGGAGCCTTCGTCCTGCGAGCCATCGCTTTGCTTTGCAAAGAGGTATTCACTGCCTCCTTCGTCAAAGTACAGCAGATAGCAGCTGCCGTCGTCGATACAGTAGATAAGGTCGGTCTGCTCGTCGATCCATAAATCCAGCAACTCGTCCTCCTTGTCGGGCAGATGGTTGTAGCTCAAAGAACCATCGGGCGATTTGACTGCAAAGGAGGCGTAGTTTCTACGGTACAGGTCGACCGAAAGCCGGTCCACCTGTTTGACCGAGTAGATGATTTCGCCGTATTGAGCAGGATTTTGCACCGTTAGAGCGCTGGTGTCCGCAAGGTCGGTGTAGCCGGGTGTTGAAAAGAGCGGGTTGGCAGAAACCAGGTTGTAGGTTTCGCGGGTGGTGGTGGACTGGTTGGAGGTACAGGGGTCATTCAACGAGTCGGCACAGACCGAAAGAGAAAGAAGCAGGATGGCGAGAAAAACAGCACAAAATTGTTTCAACTTTATCAACTCTTTCTAGTGAAGATTTTTCTTCTATTATTTTATCACAAGAAAAATAAAATTTCGACACCCTTTGCGCTGTTTTTTTAAATTTTCTTCCTGCGAAGAACAAAAAACACGCCACCATTTCAAAAAAGGCAGCGTGTTTTTCACTTTTAACTGAGCAGACGGTTGATAACCCGCAGCATCGAATCCTTTGCATCGGGCAGATAGCCCTGGATGGTCAGCGCATCCATCACGGTGGTATCCATAAAGTAGGTATCCAATGTCAGCGATTCCAGCAGCAGCCTCTCCTCAAACAGGATGTCCCGGTTGCTCATGGGGACAAACTCTCCTTTTTTGACCATCTTTTCCAAAGGAGTGTCCTCCCATATCTTCAGCTTGAGCGCCCAGACACATTTGGGGTGGATCCGGTTGAGCAGGTTGGCAGTTTCGATCGCGTGCAGGTTGCGGTAGTTCTTGCCGCCCAGACCGAGGATGATGGTGATAAAATATCCAATCTCTGCCCGGTCGAGCATCTTGAAGGCTTGCAGCATCTCAAAGGAGGTGACACCCTTGTTCATCCACAGCAGAATGGGGTCGCTGCCCGATTCCACACCGATGTGCAGGTCGCTCAGTCCCATTTCGCGCAGCTGCCGCAGCTCCTCCGGCGTTTTGCGCAGGACATCGTCGATGCGGGCATACATGGCAAATTCCCTGACGTTGGGCATAAAGGTTTTTGTAAGGGCGAAAATCTGGCTCAGCTGCTCAAAGCTCAGGCAAAAAGCGTTTTCGCCCAGCAGGAACAGTCGGGTCTTCTCCGGCTCCAACCGCCCGAGCATCCGCAGGTTCCACTCGATTTTTGCCATCGAATGGACCTGGAATCGGTCTTTGGCAAAGTCGCAGAACAGGCACTTTCCCCAGCTGCATCCGAGCGCGACCTCCAGGCAGGCACAGTTTTCCTCCTGCGGCGGTCGATAGATCTCCTCATGGGTGTAGATGGAAGCATAGATTTCTTCTCTTGTCATATCGTTCCTCCTTCCGGTTGCTTTTACCATCAGTATAGCAGAAAACCCTTCAAAAGAAAATGGGAGCAAAGGAATGTGTGAACAAAAAATCCATAAATTAACAGAAAAGAATTGAAAGAGACTTTGGGGTGGGGTATAATAGACAGGTATAAAATCTACTGCGAGAGGAGAAGTGTCCTATGGCAGAATATATGATTTCTACCGATACTTCCTGTGATTTCCCTTATGAATATGTACAGCAGCATCAGCTTCCGCTGGTGACCCTGTTTTATAGCATTGATGATGTAATGGGACCGGATGGCTCGCCTACACTGGAGAACCTGAAATCCTTTTACAATAAAATGCGTCAGGGCGCGCCGACCAAAACCCAGCAGGCAAGCATTGAAGATACAGAAAAGCTTTTCCGCACTATTTTATCCAAAGGGGTAGACCTTTTGCACATCGCCTTTTCCTCTGGATTGAGCGGGACTGCCAACGCTGCCCGTCTGGCGGCGGAAACCCTCAAAGAGGAATTCCCGGACAGAAAAATCATGGTGGTTGATTCCTTGTGCGCTTCGATGGGACAGGGTCTGCTGGTTGATTCCGCCATCCGCATGAAGGAAGCGGGAAAGAGTATCGAAGAGGTCGCACAGTGGCTTGAGGAAAACATCCCGCACCTGTGCCACCTGTTCACCGTTGAGGACTTAAAGTATCTGCAAAGAGGCGGCAGAATCTCCAAGACTACGGCTCTGGTGGGCACAATGATTGGCATCAAGCCGGTGCTGCACGTGGATGACGAGGGCAAACTGGTTCCGCTGGCAAAGGTACGCGGCAGAAAGCAGTCGCTTCAGGCATTGGTGGACCGCATGGAACAGCAGATTGGCAGCTACCGCGACAGCAAGCAGCGCATCTTCATCAGCCACGGAGACTGTGAGGAAGATGCCCGCTATGTGGCAGAGCTGGTCAAACAACGCTTTGGCTATGAGGACTTTATGATTAGCTTTATCGGACCTACTATTGGTTCCCATGCGGGTCCGGGAACAGTAGCGCTTTTCTTTATGGGAGAAAAACGCTAGATACAGCAGGATTCTGTCTATAATCCCCATATTTTGTTTTTGAAAACTGTGCAATAAGAAGAAGGTGTAACTTTAGTTACATCTTCTTCTTGCTTTTTCGGGAGTTTTACGGTAAGATATACGATATAATGTCGTTTAAAAAAACACTTTAGGAATCAAGGAGCAGGAATCATGGCAGAATATGTAATCACCACCGAGAATGCGGCAGATTTGCCGGAAAGCTTTGTAAAGGAAAATGAGATCGGCGTGCTTTCGCTGTATTATACCATCGACGGGGTTACCTATGGACCGGGACACGAGCCGCAGATGAGCGCGGAGGATTTTTATGCAAAAATGCGTGCAGGCATGATGCCGAAGACCCAGCAGGTCAACCTGGATCAGGCGATGGAAACCTTCCGCAGCTACCTGAAACAGGGCAAGGACATCCTTCATCTTGCGTTGACCTCCGCAGTCAGCGGCAGCTGTAACAGCGCGATGATGGCAGCCAGAGAACTCAAGGAAGAATTTCCCGAGCGCACCATCACCGTCATCGACACCCTTGTCGGTACTCTTGCGCAGGGAATGTTGGTGGAGCGGGCAGTCCGCATGAAAAAAGCAGGAAAGACACTCGAGCAGGCAGCACAGTGGATTCGGGATGCAGTTCCGCACACCTGCCTGTATGCAACCGTAGATGACTTGAAGCATCTTTACCGCGGCGGAAGGGTCTCCAAAACCAGTGCGTTTTTGGGAAGTGCCATCGGCATCAAACCCATTTTGAAGCTGAATGAGACCGGTAATCTGGTTCCATGCGCAAAGGTGCGCGGCAGAAAGCAGTCGATTCAGACTCTGGTGAAGCAGATGGAGGAACATATTGGCAGCTTTCTGAAAGAAAATGATACCGTATACATCAGCCATGGAGATTGTCTGGAAGAGGCAAATTATCTGGCTCAACTGATTAAAGAGCGACTGGGAATTGCGAAAACCATGATTAGCCACATCGGTCCGGTCATCGGCTCTCATGCAGGTCCCGGTGCTCTTGCTTTATCCTTTTTGGGAGAAAACAAGTAAAAAAGCAAGATAACAACAGATAAGCAGGCAAAACGGACGATATTCGGTAAAAATGGATAAATTAAACCAAATTTAACCGAATTTTAAAAAATAAGGCTTGCCATCGGACCGGAAGGCGGTTATAATATAAACGGTAAAGAGGAAACTCTTGAATCTTTGAAAGGAGGAAGGAACGTGGAAGATCGCAGTAGAAGTACAAAGAAAACCCGGCGCGATTTTTGCCATCATGAGAATCATCGAATGGAAGACCCTCCTCCTGCCCGCTTGGACAGATTTTGGAGCGGCTTGTTCTGTTGACCGTATGATTGCAAAAATCGGCGCACAGTCTTTGTACTGTGCGCTTTTGTTTGGGCTTGTACTTTGCTATCCCTTAAAAATGACAGTATAAGGAGGAGCTTACAATGAAAAAAATGATCTTTGCAGCAGCGATTGCACAGGAAAAAAGAAATGATATGCCAACCCAGGGCATGAACACCTTGGCAAGAGAGAGGGATTATCAGGCAATCAGCGAACGCCTGAGCCGGATGGAGCCGCAACAGGCAGCTCGTTGGCTGTCCCTTCAGGAAGAAGAGCTTCGCTTTGCGGTAGCCTGCAAGATGCAGCCGCAGCAGGCAGAGCAGATTTTCCGTTGCCAGCAGGAACAGACAACACAGGGAGGCTACCTGCACACAGGGGCTTTTACCTTGGCAAAAAACAGAATCTTCTGGCTGATGGCACTGATGGTATCCGGCATGATTACCGGAAGCATCCTGGCAAAATATGAAAGTGCCTTTGCCGCTGTACCAATGCTGGTCACCTTTATTCCAATGCTGACCGATACGGGTGGCAACGCCGGTTCGCAGAGCAGCACCATGGTGATTCGCGCAATGGCGACCGGAGAGGTGCATTTCCGTGACCTGTTTGCTGTTCTGTGGAAAGAAATCCGTGTGGGTGTGCTGGCAGGTGCAGTGCTCAGCGCAGTCAATTTTCTGCGTCTGTTGCTGACCACTCCCCATTCGGCAGAGATTGCCCTGACCGTTTCGCTGGCGATGTTTTTGACGGTTGTGATGGCAAAGACCATCGGTTCTCTGCTCCCGTTGGTAGCAGGTTTGGTCAAATGCGACCCTGCCATTATGGCAGCACCGCTGATTACCACCATCGTGGATGCATTTGCACTGATTATGTATTTTAAAATTGCTCAGCTGGTGCTGGGTCTGTAATGGAATCATGGGTAACGCTTTGAACAAAAGCGTTACCCATGATTTGCTTTGTGCAGGAGAAAGGATTGAAATTGAGCAAAAGTTTTGCATGAAACTTGTAAAATCGGTAGAAAAAGAAAAAAAGTGGTGGATAGAAGGAAGTAAAATTGCAAAAAGACCCTGTTAATCGATTGTCAAGCAGGAGGTAAGGTGATATAATAGGTTAATTAAGAGGAGATTTTTTTTAGCTGCCTGCACAGATGTTGTCCGGCAGCGAAACGGTAAGGAGGAATTGCAAAATGGAAAAGGTGATTACGATTGCAGTAGCGGGATACGGACTGCGTGGACAGTGCTATTCCCAGTACACATTGGAGCATCCAGATACCATGAAGGTGGTTGCAGTGGCGGACATCGTCCGTGAAAAGGTGGATGCGGCAAAACAACTGTTCAATCTGCCGGAGCAGATGTGCTTTGACAGCGCCGAGCAGATGCTCGAACAGCCAAAGCTGGCGGATTTGATGTTTATCTGCACCCAGGACAGACAGCACGTTCCGATGGCGCTGGCAGCTTTGGAAAAGGGCTACCATGTTCTGTTGGAAAAACCGATTTCGCCGGAGCTGTCCGAATGTATCGAATTGCAGAAAAAAGCGCACGAGAAAAACAGGGTGGTCACCGTCTGCCATGTTCTGCGTTACAGCCCGTTCTACCAGACCGTCAAGCAGATTATGGACAGCGGCAAGTTGGGAGAAATCCGCAACATCTCTGCCCATGAGGACGTCGGTTACTTCCATCAGGCGCACAGCTTTGTCCGCGGTAACTGGAGAAATTCTGAGGAAACCAGCCCAATGATTCTGGCAAAGAGCTGCCACGACATGGACCTGTTGCAGTGGCTGATGGGGCAGCGCTGCGAGTACATCAGCTCCTATGGCTCTCTGAGCCACTTCCGTGCCGACAAAGCGCCGGAAGGTGCGACCGAGTACTGCTTGGGCGGCTGCAAGTGCAAGGACGAATGTCCTTACGATGCGGAGAAAATCTACATTACCAACAAAAAGACCGGCGTGCGGGACAACCACGGCGGCTGGCCATGCAACGCTTTGTGCGTAGACCCGACCGAGGAAAATGTCTATGAAGCCATCAAGACCGGTCCGTACGGACGTTGTGTTTACCATTGTGATAACGATGTAGTAGACCACGAGGTAGTGGATATGGAGTTTGAAAACGGTGCAACCGCAGTCTTCACCATGACTGCTTTCACCAAGAATACCCGCCGCACCATCCGCGTGATGGGTACCCTCGGGGAGCTGGAGGGCGATTCGGTCAAGGGAACCATTGAGGTCAAACCTTTTAACAGCGACGAGGTCGAAACCATCGATGTTTCCAAACAGCTGATTGGTCATGTCGGTCACGCGGGAGGAGACACCCGTTTGGTGGACAACATCATTGACATTCTGCGAAAGGATGACCTGGAGCACAACCTGACCTCCATCGACGCTTCGGTACACAGCCATGTGATGGCGCTGGCAGCCGAGGAATCCAGAGTCAACCACGGAAAGAGCATCTCCATCCGTGAGTTTGAAAGCAAGTTCTAGGTTGTTTTCGTTTTAAGATTATTACCCACAGAAAGGCACAGTTTTCCCATGCAGCAATCGCTGAGAGCTGTGCCTTTTTCTTTTCTGCCCTTTTGTCCCTTATCCTCGGTAAGAGAGACAAGGAAACAATCAAATTCAATCAACAAAATCATTTCAATGAGCAAAACAAATGGCGAAAACAGAGGAAAACTCTGATTCGGTCAAATTATACGAGAAAAAAGGAAAAATGTTATTGATTATTTTTGAATTATTATGATTGAAAATGATTGATTTTTCGAAAGGGCTGTGCTATAATCAAATCAACAAAGAGCAAAGGATACGGAGGGAACAACCATGCTGGCAGAAGAAAGACAGCGGGTGATTTTACGGGTGCTGGAGGAAAAGCGAGCGGCAACGGTCGCTGTGCTGTGCCAGGAAACAGGTGCATCCGAGGCGACCATCCGGCGGGATTTGAACGAGCTGGACCGTCAGGGCAAACTGAATAAGGTACACGGCGGCGCAGTGCTCCCGGTCAGCGAATTTGAAAGCCAGGAACCGGATGTTTTGACCAAGTCCACCCTGCACACCGAGCAGAAGGACCGAATCGCCCGATATGCGGCAGCCCAGGTTAACGACCAGGACTTTGTTTTTATCGACGCAGGAACGACCACCCTGCGGATGGCAGAATATCTGGAGGGTTCCAAGGCGACCTTTGTCACCACCGGCATCGAATGTGCCCGCCGTTTGGTGGAAAAAGGGCTGCTGGTGTATG
>FR880139.1:21570-25865 GCA_000435195.1 Clostridium sp. CAG:169
CAGGCGGACTGCTAAAGCCGGGGACACAGGCGCTGGTGGGTGCGGCAGCCAGAGAGTCGATTGGACGATACAATTTTACCAAGGCATTTATCGGAACCAATGGGATTTCACTCGGTCATGGATACACAACGCCGGACATCGAGGAGGCATCCATCAAGTCACTGGCAATCGACCACTCCTATGTCAGCTATGTGCTGGCAGATTCCAGTAAATTTGGAAAGGTATCGGCGGTCACCATCGCTTCCCTTGACAAGGTGTGTATCCTGACCGACCGTCTCCCGGATGCGTCTTATTGTAAACAAACACTGGTGAAAGAGGTGGATTGATTTGATTTACACAGTAACCTTTAATCCGGCACTGGATTATGTGGTTCGAATGGAGCAGTTTCAACTGGGACAGGTCAACCGGACCACAAGCGAAGAAATCCAGTTTGGCGGCAAGGGAATCAACGTTTCGGTGCTGCTTAAAAATATCGGTGTGCAAAACTGTGCGCTGGGATTTGTGGCAGGTTTTACCGGAAAGGCGCTGGAAAACCAGCTGCAAACGATGGGAGTGGATACCGATTTTATCCACCTGCCCGAGGGGATGACCCGCATCAATGTCAAAATGAAGGCAGATTGTGAAACGGAGATCAACGCACAGGGTCCTAAAATCGGTCGCGAGCAGCTGGAGCAGCTGTTTGAACGACTGGACCGTCTGGAGAAAGAAGATGTTCTGGTGCTGGCGGGCAGCATCCCAAGCAGTTTGCCCAGCGACATCTATGAAAATATCCTGGAGCGGATGGAAGGCAAACAAATTCTGGCAGCGGTGGATGCCACCAAAGAGCTTTTGTGCAACGTCTTAAAATATCATCCGTTTTTGATAAAGCCCAACCACATCGAGCTGGGTGAAATCTTTGGAGTGCAGCTTCACACAGAAGAGCAGATTCGGGAGTATGCCGGCAGGCTTCAGCAGATGGGCGCGCGCAACGTGCTGATTTCGATGGCGGGCGACGGAGCGATCCTGCTGGATGAGACCGGCGGATTTCATCGAATCAACGCGCCGAAAGGAACCGTCAAAAACTCGGTGGGCGCAGGAGATTCGATGGTGGCAGGATTCTTAGCAGGATATTTGCAGTCGAAGGACTACCGGACTGCCTTGAAGATGGGAACTGCCGCCGGAAGCGCTACGGCATTTTCCGACCAGCTGGCGACAGGAGAAGAGGTTTTGGCGTTGTATCAGACGCTCAAATAAAAAAGGAGAGATAGAGCATGAGGATTATTGATTTACTCAGCACCGACCGCATTGCGTTGGGTGCACAGATTTCCGACAAGGAGCAGGCAATCGACAAGCTGGTGGAGCTGCAAATGGCAGGCGGCTGCATTGCTGACCGGGAGGCGTACCGAAAAGCGATTCTGGCAAGGGAAGAGATGAGCAGCACTGCCATCGAGCAGGGCATCGCCGTTCCCCATGCAAAATCAGACGCAGTAAGCGCTCCTTCTCTGGCAGCGATGACACTGACACAGGGCGTGGACTACGGTGCAATGGATGGACAGCCCTCCGATTTGTTTTTTATGATTGCAGCACCACTCAATGGCGACCTGCATCTGGAGATTCTTTCCCGACTGATGGTCCTGCTGATGGACGGAGAATTTGTCAAAGCCCTGCGCAGCGCAGCAGATGCACAGCAGTTTATGGCAGTAATCGACCGATTTGAAAAGGAAAAGTATCCGCAGGAGGTCGGCGGCACCGAGCAAAAGCCGGTGGAAGAAAAAGCAGGCTATCGGGTGCTGGCAGTGACCGCCTGCCCGACCGGTATCGCGCATACCTATATGGCAGCAGAGGCACTGGAAAAAGCGGCTGCGCAGATGAACCTGTCCATCAAGGTGGAAACCAACGGCAGCGCCGGTGTGAAAAACCGTTTGACCGCACAGGAGATCGAGCAGGCGGACGGCATCATTGTGGCTGCGGACAAAAATGTAGAGACCGCACGATTTGCAGGGAAAAAGGTGCTGTTTGTGCCGGTGTCGGATGGCATTCACAAGCCGCAGCAGCTGCTTGAGCAGATTGAAAGCGGAACGGTGGCTGTCTATGAAAAAGAGAAAAAGGCAGCTGTACAGCAGCAGGAACAGGGCAAAGAAAGCTTTGGCAGACAGCTGTACAAGCATCTGATGAACGGTGTCAGCCATATGCTGCCGTTTGTTATCGGCGGCGGTATCCTGATTGCGATTGCTTTCCTGCTGGACGATTACTCCATCAATCCGGCAAATTTTGGCATGAACACCCCGCTGGCAGCCTTCTTTAAGACGGTGGGAGGGGTCGCCTTCGACTTCATGCTCCCAATCCTTGCCGGTTACATCGCATACAGCATTGCGGACCGTCCGGGTCTGGCAGTCGGTATCGTAGGCGGCTATATTGCCAAGGTGGGCAACTCTTTTGCAAACATCAGTGGTGAAAATGCAGTCTCCGGCGGTTTCCTGGCGGCGCTTTTGGCTGGTTTTGTAGCGGGCTATCTGGTGCTGGGCATCAAAAAGCTGGCGGACAAGCTTCCTGAAAGCATGGAAGGTATCAAACCGGTTCTCATCTACCCGCTGTTCGGCGTATTGCTGATTGGTGTGTTCATGTTTGCAGTCAACCCGACCATGGCGGCAATCAATACCGGCATCACCGGTTTTCTCAACTCGATGGGCGGCAGCAGCAAAATTCTACTTGGCTGTATCGTAGCAGGCATGATGAGCATCGACATGGGCGGACCATTCAACAAGGCAGCTTATGTATTTGGAACCGCTTCGATTGCCAGCGGCAACTATGATGTGATGGCAGCGGTTATGATTGGCGGTATGATTCCTCCGCTGGCGGTCGCTCTGGCAACCACCTTCTTTAAAAAGAAATTTACCTCTGAGGAAAGAAAATCCGGCGTTGTCAACTACATCATGGGACTGTGCTTCATCACCGAGGGCGTTATCCCCTTTGCAGCAGCAGACCCGCTGCGTGTCATCCCATCCTGCGTGGCAGGTTCGGCGGTGGCAGGAGGACTGTCGATGCTGTTTGGCTGCACCCTGCGCGCTCCGCATGGCGGCATCTTCGTTTTCCCGGTTGTAGGAAATGTGGTTGGCTATCTCATCGCTTTGGCAGCCGGTTCGCTGGTTGGAATGTTGCTGCTGGGCGTATTGAAAAAAGATAAAGTGGAAGAATAAAATCTGTCAGAAGAAATGACGGCGAAAATCTGGAAAGGCAGGATGAAAATATGGTATCGGCAAAGGTAAAGGTAATCAATCCAATGGGAATGCACATGAGACCGGCGCAGCTTTTTATCAAGGAGGTTACCCCCTTCGGCTGCGATGTTAGCATCAACTTTAACGGCAAGGACATCAACGGAAAAAGCATTATGAACCTGATGGCAGCCTGCATCAAGCAGGGCAGCGAGATCGAAATCAAATGCAGCGGCGACAACGAAGAAGAGTGCCTGAAGGCAGCAGTTGCGCTGGTAGAGTCCGGTCTGGGAGAGTAATCCGGCAGAAACGGGAAAGGGGTGCAAACGCTATGCTCAAAGGAGTAGGCGCTTCGGCAGGCATCGGGATTGGAAAGGTCATCTGCATCAGAGAGCAGAATCTGGACTATTCCCAGGTGCAGTATCAGGGACGTGAGCAGGAAAAGGCTCGTTTAAAACAGGCGGTGGAGACCTTTTGCGAAAAGACCCAGCGGATGGCAGAGGACATCCGCCAGCGGGTCGGTCAGAAGGAATCGGAGATTCTCAGCGGACAGGTGATGATGCTCTCCGACCCATTTATGATCAGCCAGATGGAGGATGCTATCCAAAGCGGAAGCTGTGCTGAAGCCGCGGTGGACACCGTCTGCCAGATGTACATTGAGATGTTCTCCAATGTGGAGGACGAATTGATGAAGCAGCGTGCCACCGACATCGAGGACATCAAAACCCGGATGCTGCGTCTGCTGCTGGGTGTAGAAAGTGTGGACATGGCTTCGCTGCCAAAGGGAACGGTTCTGGCGGCAAAAGATTTGACCCCTTCGATGACGGTCGGTTTGCAAAAGGAAAATGTAAGCGCCATCATCACCGAGGTTGGAGGAAAGACCAGTCACTCTGCCATTTTAGCGCGTGCGCTGGAGATACCGGCAGTGCTGGGTATACCGGATGCTTTGCAGCAGCTGACTGACGGACAGACTGCCATTGTGGACGGTGCCACCGGTCAGGTGCTGACCGAGCCGGATGCGGAAACGCTGTACCACTACACCAAGCTCCAGGAGGAGCAGCTGCGTCAGAAGGCGATGCTGTCGATTTATCGGGACAAGCCGAC
>FR880140.1 GCA_000435195.1 Clostridium sp. CAG:169
ATGCTGCCACACAGGGCAGCCTGCTGGAAAAAGAAGCGCAGCTGCTGGAATCCCTTTCCGGCATTAAGCCGTCCGAACAGGTTTGGATTGGCTTTCATGCAGGAGCTAACTCCTTGCTTGACCAGCTGATGACTGGCAGCGAAAGCTGCAAGGCGGCGGTGGTCCTCTCCCCGATGCTGGACAGCCAGCAGATTGACGACGCCATCATCGTCAACGGCAACTATCAAAACCAAAGCGAGTGGATCAACTCCCTGTCGCCGCAGATGGTGCGCCAGCCGATTCTTCTTTTGACCTCCAACGGCGACGATATTGCCACCCCTTATCAGATGACCTTGATGTACAACAAGTTTTCCTCCGACAGCATCATCCACATGGGCGGTGTTTACCACGCGGACCAAAACGACGTCTTCCTTTCCATCACCGACAGCGGCTTTCATGCCACCGTCCCGCTTCATTCCCAGACGATAGAGGAGATTTTACGGTTTCTCAATCCGCTTGTGGAGCAGCTACCGGAGATGACCGCTCTTCCACGCCTATACAATCTGTCTGCTGTGGCAATTCCCGCCTTGCTCCTGCTGGCGCTGGCATTTGCCATCCGCCTCTCCGCCGGATATGCGCCGCAGGTTTCCTTCAGCGTCGAGCACAGCCCTTCGGCTGTCAAAACCTCCCTGCGCCTGCCCGCTGCCATCGGTCTGTCCTGGCTGGGTGCATTGGCAGGTCTGCTGGGCGGCTGGGTCGTTTATCAGTTTTCTGCCCAGGCAATCTGGATGATTGGCTGTGCGCTGCTCATCTTCTGCCTGCTGCTGCCGGTGGTGTCCAAGCGCCTGCTGCGCAACTCCTCCGGTGTCTTTGAAGCC
>FR880141.1 GCA_000435195.1 Clostridium sp. CAG:169
GGTTTCGCAAGGGCTCGCTGCTGTTGGTGGAAGGGGCGCTGCGGACCAGAAAATACACCGACAAAAGTGGAAACAACCGCACAGCAACCGAGGTGCTGGTATCACAGGGACATTTTACCGGGGAGAAATCAAACCGCTCATCGGCGGATGTGATGCCAGGAGAAGGGGAATTTTCCCGGAACTTTGCAATGCCACCAGCAGCATATCAGGCAGCCACATACAACGCACAACTGCCGCCACCGCCACAGCAGATGGGCATGAATGATTTTGCTGAGGTTTCTTCTGACGATGAAGATTTGCCGTTTTAGGAGGCGAGGGAGTGGCAAAGAGATTTTTTTGGCTTAAACTCAAAGAGGATTACTTTGATAGCCCGAGAATTAAGAAACTGCGCAAGATTGCCGGAGGCGATACATACACCGTAATCTATCTCAAGATGCAGCTACTCTCTATCAAAAATCAGGGCGTTATTGAGTATGAGGGAATTGAGCCTACTTTTTGCGAGGAGCTCGCCCTCAAACTCAATGAGGAGCCGGAAAATGTGGAGGTTACCCTCTCATATCTTGCCTCTCAGGGCTTGATAGAGGAGTCTGGAAGCGGCGCCTATCTGCTTCCAGAAGCCTTGAAAGGTATCGGCTCGGAAAACGAATCAGCCGAGCGCGTTAGAGCCTTTCGGAGCAAAAAAGCGTTACAATGTAATGAAGGTGTAACAGCGAGTAACGCACTCGAAACAAAATGCAATCCACCGGAAACATCATGTAACACAGATATAGATATAGATAAAGATATAGATAGAGAGATAGAGAAAAAGAAAAAGGCGGACAAGCCCGCCCGCGCCCACTTTACAAAGCCGACAATCGAGGAGGTACAAGCATACTGCCGGGAGAGGGGCAACAGTGTGGATGCCAACCGATTTGTGGACTACTATGAGGCAAACGGCTGGAAGGTGGGCAAGAACCCGATGAAGGACTGGAAGGCTGCAATCCGAACATGGGAGAAGAACGGTTACAGCACACCACAGAAAGCACAAAGCTCAGTAACCGGAACGCTGGACTTTGAAGCGATGGAGGCTTATTTACATACAGGAGGACACCATGGATAAAAGATACACCTATCAAGAGGAGATTGAGCAGAAGAGACTTTGGTTGGAGCGAAAAATCAAGCGAGAGCTCAAAATCGTAA
>FR880142.1 GCA_000435195.1 Clostridium sp. CAG:169
AAAAAGGGAAAAATCCCCTTGACAAAATACCCACACCTGTATTATAATGCTCAATAATAGCTTTGACGGGAAAAAGTAGCAGTCTTGCACAGTCTCTCAGAGAGCCTCCGGTTGGTGAAAGGAGGTGAGACCAAAGGTTGTGAATACCTCCCCGAGCTGCTGCCCGAACGGAAAGTTTTTTCTGAGTAGGCGCAGCCGTTTGATCTGCGTTAACAGATTAGGGTATCCGGCTTTGGATTCGATAGAATACGGCTGTGTACCTGCTGAGGCTGCTTTCCGCGAGGAGGTAGTAAATAGAGGTGGTAACGCGTTTGATTCGCCCTCTGCTTTGGGACCGGTGTACAGCCGGAGAAAAAAGCGGAGGGCTTTTTGTATCTTCAAAAGCAAACTCCGCAGCAGAATATGGAGGAAATAAAGATGACATTGTATGAAGAACTGGTTCGCCGCGGTCTGATCGCTCAGGTCACCGACGAAGAAGAAATCAAGGAACTGATTAACACAGGAAAAGCAACCTTTTACATCGGCTTTGACTGCACCGCCGACAGCCTGACCGCCGGACACTTTATGGCGCTGACCCTGATGAAGCGTTTGCAGATGGCAGGCAACCGCCCAATCGCGCTGATTGGCGGCGGCACCACCATGATCGGTGACCCATCCGGCAGAACCGACATGAGAAAGATGCTGACCAAAGAGGACATCGCCCACAACGCCGAGTGCTTCAAACGTCAGATGGAGCGCTTCATTGAATTTGGCGAAGGCAAAGCGATGATGCTCAACAACGCCGACTGGCTGCTCAACCTCAACTACATCGAGCTGCTGCGTGAGGTGGGCGCAAGCTTCAGCGTCAACCGTATGCTGACCGCCGAGTGCTACAAACAGCGCATGGAAAAGGGTCTGAGCTTTTTGGAATTCAACTACATGATTATGCAGAGCTACGACTTCTACTACATGTTCCAGCACTACGGCTGCAATATGCAGTTTGGCGGCGACGACCAGTGGAGCAATATGCTCGGCGGTACCGAGCTGATTCGCCGCAAGCTGGGCAAGGACGCTTACGCCATGACCATCACCCTGCTGACCGACTCGCAGGGCAAAAAGATGGGCAAGACCGCAGGCAACGCAGTATGGCTGGATGCAGCAAAGACCTCTCCGTACGATTTCTTCCAGTACTGGAGAAACGTCGATGATGCCGACGTCATCAAATGCCTGAAGATGCTGACCTTCATTCCAATCGAAGAGATTGAGGCGATGGAAAGCTGGGAAGGCGCACAGCTGAACGTGGCAAAAGAAAAGCTGGCATTCGCGCTGACCGAGATGGTACACGGAACCGAGGAAGCACAGAAGGCGCTGGACGCTTCCAAAGCGCTGTTCGTTTCCGGCGGCAACAGTGAGAATATGCCGACCACCGAGCTGAGTGCAGCAGACCTGGACGAAAACGGTGCGGTCGCTGTGGCAGACCTGCTGGTCAAGACCGGT
>FR880143.1 GCA_000435195.1 Clostridium sp. CAG:169
CAGTCGACGATGGTCACCCCATCAAACTGCTGCACCTTGCCTGCAAAGGTACAGCGGAAATTCCATTCCACCACGGTATTTTGGTTTTGATGGTAAAAGGCTTGTATTTTCCATTGCTCCACCTTGCCCTGTTGGGTCCAGTCGTCGAACCAATGCTCCAGCTGCGCAATTCCGTGATATTCCGGTCCCCAGCTTTCGCTGTAATATACATTTTTATCAAACAGCCTGGATAGCTCCTGACGTTCTCCGGTCAGCCACATATCAAACCAGCGTTTGATTTTTTCTTCCCTTTGTTTTTCTTGCAAAACGATTACCTCCCTATGGATTTTGTCTATCTATTTCGGACATATTCCCCGATTTTTCTGCCGATTGGACTGATTCCAATCAAAAATCCAACCAACGCCGGCAACACCCAACCAATGCCCAGTGAAGCCAGCGGCAGCTGCATCACCTTTTCGGTCAGACCACCCAGCGAAATGCCCGCTGTTTTGCAGCCGTCAAAGATGGAAAAGAAGAGAGAAAACATCATACTAAAAGCATACACCTCGGTGCGACCTTTCCAAAAACGGTCAAAGAAGGAGAGCAGCACCAGTACAATCACCAGAGGATACAGCACCACCAGCAGCGGCAGCACGGTATCCAGCAGGGTATCCAGTCCCACATTGGAAACAAACCAGGTAAACAGGGTGACAACGGTGACGACCGTGCGGTAGGACAGCTTGGGGAACAGCTTGGTAAAATAATCTCCAAATGCGGTCGTCAGACCGATGGAGGTGGTCATACACGCCAGAATCATGGCGATGCCTAAGATGACATTTCCCCATTTTCCAAACAGGCTGTATACTGCATAGTTGAGCAGAACGCCGCCGTTGGCAAACGCTTCCATACCGGAGGTCTGGCTGCCCACAAAGCACAGCGCACCATAAACCAGACACAGCAGCACCACTGCCACGATACCGACTTTGGCGGTATATTGGACCACCTGCTTGTGATCGGTCACACCCTTGTCGCGGAAAACGTCGATGACGATGATGGCAAACACCAGCGCTGCAAATCCGTCCAGTGCAAGGTAGCCCTGCAGCAATCCCTCGATGAACGGTCCGTTTTCATAGACGATGGCGGTATCCTGCACCGCTCCCAGCGGATTGAAAACAGCTGCCACAAAAATCACACCGATGGAAAGCAGCAGCACCGGCGTCATAAATTTTCCGACAACATCCACCACCTTGGCAGGCTTGAGGGAAAAGAAATAGGTGATTCCAAAGAATATAGCCGTATAAAGCAGCATCGGAACAAAATGGGAGCTGCCTTCCGGCAAAAACGGAACCACACCAATCTCAAAGGAAACGGCTCCGGTGCGAGGAAGCGCAAAAAAAGGACCCAACAGCAGGTAGATGATTGCTGTAAGCAATATGCCTACCTTTCTGCCAGCCTTCCCGACCAGGCTGTCCATGCTGCTTCCTGCCATGACCACCGCCAGGATACCTAAAACGGCAAGTCCGGCATCGGTGATGATAAATCCCAGCAGCGCCCATGGAGCCTGTGTTCCCGCCTGTTGTCCCAGCGCCGGCGGAAAAATCATATTGCCTGCGCCAAAGAAAATGGAAAACAGCATAAAGGAAACATAAATAATTTGCGAGGTCTTCAGTTTCTGGTTCAAAGAGAATCCCTTCCTTTTTATAAAGTTTCTTGAGCCTATCTTATTATATTTTATACAAATTGTCAATCATCATCTGAAATATTTCTGTAAGATTTGTTTTAATCTACAAAACTTTTTTTCTTTGATTGAGCAGAATGTTTCTCTTCCCTGCACCCCTCGGTTCTGCTTGAAAAAAGCTGCATCACTTTTTCTCTTTGATAGCTCAAAGAGAAAAAGTTTTTGATTTTTATGCCTTTTGACGTTTTGCAGCCTTTATTTTTGCTAAAATCGCCACAGAAATAAACGGAAATCCGATGTTTATACCAGTTTTAGAGGTCATTATCATACAGATTGACTAGGGTTTTTCTTGATTTTTTCACTTTTTCTTCTAATTCCCATTGTTGCATGATCCCGCTTGTTGTGCTATACTATCCTCAAATATTGAAGTATTTACATTACTTTGTAAGGTCAATATTCTAAAACGCTTTTACTATTCACCAGAATTTATCTGTTACAAAGGGAGGCTATCTGCTATGAATTCTTTGAAACTGATCGAAGCTCTTTCCAACGCATACGGTGCGTGCGGCTTTGAGGACGAAGTGGTAGAAATCGCAGAAAAATATGCACAGGACGAAGACCTGGGTGCTGCCAGACACGACTGCAACCTCAACGTTTATATTGACGCTCATAAAAACACCGGCAAAAAACCGGTTGTTATGGTAGACGCTCACAGCGACGAATGCAGCTTTGTTGTTCAGGCAATCAAACCAAACGGCACTCTGCGTTTCCTGCCTCTGGGCGGCTGGTCGAGCTACACCGTTCCGGCTCACAAGGTAAAGGTACAGACCTATGACGGCAAATGGGTATCCGGTATCGTTGCAAGCACACCGGTACACTTTCTGTCCGGCGACAACAAAAATGCCTGCCCAACCATCGCTGATATGGTCATCGACATCGGCTCCACCTCTAAAGAGGAAACCGAAAAGGTATTCAACATCCACATCGGCGCACCGGTTGTTCCAGACGTTACCTTTGAGTACAACGAAACCACCGGTGTCATGCTGGGCAAAGCATTCGACAACCGTGTCGGCTGCGCTGCTGTTCTGGAAACCATGAAGGACCTGAAGAACGAAAACCTGGATGTGGACGTTGTCGGCGTTCTTTCCTCTCAGGAAGAAATCGGTGAACGCGGCGCATTCGTTACCCGCGACGTAGTAAAACCGGACATCGCAATCTGTTTTGAAGGCTGCCCGGCAGACGACACCTTCACCCCGGACTACTTCATCCAGACCGCAATGAAAAAAGGTCCAATGCTGCGCCACTTCGACCGTTCGATGGTGACCAACCCACGTTTCCAGAGATTCTCTCTGGAGCTTGGCAGAGAACTGGGCATCCCGGTTCAGGAATCGGTTCGTTCCGGCGGCGGCACCAACGGTGGTCCAATCCACACCTCCAACGGGGGTGTTCCGGTCATCGTCATCGGTGTTCCGGTTCGTTACATCCATTCTCATCACGGTTTTGCCGCTCTGGAAGACTACCAGAACAGCGTAAAACTGGCTGTTGAAATCATCAAACGCCTGAACGACGAAAAGATCAAATCCTTCTAAAGCAGAAATCTTCTGAAAAAGCTTCATACAACACATAAAAAAACCAGCCAAGGGAAATTTCCCTCGGCTGGTTTTTTTATGGATGAATCAAATAACAGGATGTCTTAGTTGTTTAAGAGGACCGCACCTTCCCAGTAATAGCCTTCCTCTGCCAGCTTTGCCTTGAGCTGGTCGATTTCCTCATCCAGCTCTTTGAGCAGCTGCTCATACGCCTGTACCACGCTGTTATACTGCTGCTGGGTGATCGTTCCATCCTGGAAGTCGTGCTGCGAGCTTAACAGCTCTGCATCCACCTCGTTGTACTGGTATAGGTTTGCTTCCAGTTCTTCCATCAACGGCAGCAGGTCATCGCGACCTGCATCCAAAAGTTGTTTCTCCCGGTAGGCTGTTATCTTCTGGCTGTTGTCCCACAGGGCGGTTAAATAAGATTCCTTACTCATCGCATATTTTTGAAAAGTCTCTCGGTCTTTTTCCATCTGTCTTTCCAGCTGCAAAATGTCCGACGGTGCCACGCTGATTCCTTCGGTTGCAATGCTTTCCTCTGCGGTCGTCTGCTGCTCATCGTCAGCTGCATATTCCTGCTGCATCAGCTGTTCTTTCAGCAGTTCATTTTCCATCTGGGACTGCTGAAGTTCTTGCTGCAACATCTCCAGCTGCACCTGCTGCTCCTCGTACTGGTTTTTCAGTGTTTCCTCCTCGGTGGGCAGGTAGCCGTACTCCCGAATCTGCGCAAAGTTTACGAACTCGACTCCACCGCCCACATCGAAGTAGACACCGTCCTGGCTGCCGCTGGTGATGGAAACAGTTTTGGGAACCTCGATGATGATGGTGTGATGGCTGCGCATTTCCTCTCGGAGAAGATTGAGCAAGCCTTCCCTGGAAAAGTGAAGCTGCTGTCCTTCCAGTGTCTCCTGCTCCTGTAGACGGATGACTGCCGACTGCCCTTCGGTGGTGACTTGAGCCGTATCTCCGTCGGCAGTGTAGAGATGAATCTGCGCATCCGGCGACTGACGAACCTCGATAAAACGCTTTCCGTATCCATAATCAGTGAGATGGATGACCCGAAGGGAGGTAATCTCCTGCGGCAGGTCCTGCTTTTGCAAATTTTCTTCCAGGTTGCTGACCACATCGTTATACAAGCTGACACCTTCCTGTGCCGCCATCGGCAGGGTGCAGGTCAGACCAACTACCCCTACCACAAAACAGCTCGCAGCTGCTATGAGCGATTTTTTCATTTAGCACCCTTCCTTTCCATTTGCATCAGCCGCATTCCCCTGTTCCTCCAGCGGCGACGGCAGTGCGGTCGGCAGCAGCTTTACCTGCTTTTCAGACGGTTGTGCAGGAGATGCTTTTGCAGCAGGCTTTTCTTTGCGCTTGCTGTGATGCCCTTCTTCAATCAGCCAGCCTTCAAACTTGTGGAGCATCCGGCTCCAGACGTTCAGTCCCCAGCGGAACAGCGGCTCGCTGCCCTTCCAGCAGGAGCGCAGTGCCCGCCAGAACAAAATGGAAAGGGCGGAAAACAGACCGATGCAGGCAAGCGAACCAAAGAGCAGCGCGCCGCCCGCGCCCTTGCCGACCAGTACAAAGGCAAAGCCACACAGGATGATGCCGATACAACCGACCAGCGCCATCACCACAGATGCTGCTAATGCAAACAGCAAAACTCCCAACAGACTCGCCCAAACGGTCAGCACACCCATGCTGAGTGCAGCAACAAAACAGAAGAGCATCACAGCGATAGCAGCCAGCATCAGCCAACGGCAGCCTCTCCCGATTGCTTTGCAGGAGCGCAAAATCACGCCCTCTTCGTCGTGCTGTTTTGGTCCCGAAGAAACTTTTTCACTCTTCTGTGGCTGCTCGGCTTCCGGCTGCGGACGCTCCTGAGCGCCTTCTCCCTTGTCCCACTGGTCAAACTTTTCTTTGGCGTCCTTCACCTTGTCGGTGACATAACCCCAGGCGTGGCTCCAAGGTGCTTTTTTCTCTGCACCCACATGGACCTTTTCCTCCGCCTGTTCCTGACTCTCCTCAATCAGCTGCTGCGCCACCAGCTCCGGGTCACCTAATTTGGCTGCAATCTGAGAATCCTGCTGGCTCTGGCGCCTGCCCTCCTCAAAGTACTCGGCATAATCCCGCATGATGTCTTCAATCTCTTCCCGGGGTAATTTATGCTTGAGACACTCCTGCAAGCGCTCCAAATATTCCTGTTTATTCAACAACCTCACCTCTCAAAATCTCGTTGACCATTTTGGAAAAATCATCCCAGTCCGCTTTCAGTGAGCCAAGATACCCCTTTCCTTTTTCGGTCATGTGGTAATATTTCCTAGCCGGACCGACGGTGCTTTCTTTTAAATAGGTCACAAAATATTCCTCCTGCGTCAATCGCCGCAGAATCGGATAGACCGTCCCTTCGTTGATCTCGGTGTAATAAGCGATGCTTTGTACAATCTCATAACCGTACATGTCCTTGCGCTCGATCAGGGCAAGGACACACATTTCGATAACGCCCTTGCGAAATTGTGTATTCATTTCCTCCCCCCTCTGTACCCATATTATAGCACAGTACCTTGTATTACACAATACCTAGCTGGACTTAATACCGTACAAAATTTAATAGCAGATTTTCGTTTATTTTGTTTGTTTATTTGACAGACGTGACAAAAAACGGAGGGACTGCATCAACAGTCCCTCCGCATAAAAGCTCTTGATTCTTTTTTTATCCCATCAAGCTGGGGGAAACGATGTAGTAGCCCAACGACTCTGCATAGAAGCAAAGCAGCCCACTGTCCTCATCCACCTGCGTCTGCAACGCCTTTAATTCCCCGTTGACCACCTCATACACATAGGAGTCGGTGCGCTGAACCGGCAGGCAAACCCTGCCCGGTTGTGAAAAGCTGTCCTCATCGCCGTTAAAGCGATAGCACTGAATATCAAACGCCTTGTAACGGTTGGCAATCTGTGAATCAAAGTTGCAATCCAAATCCAGATAGATGGTCTGTCCCGGCTGGAGCACTGCATCTTTAAAGTAGACATTGCCGCCAAAGGAAAGGATGACCTCTTCCCCTTGGTAAATCTGTCCTGCGTGCAGGTTCATCGGTGAGCTGACCTCGGTAATCCCTCTGGGCTGCACCTCTTTGACTGCGTTACCAAAGGTAAGCTTCAGCGGAAGCCAATCAGAGGAAGTTCTGCTCTGTTCATCGTACAAGGCAAGCTGACCGTACATCGGAATATCCTTCGACTGCGGTAAGGTAGCTACAAAATCAACAGCAACACTCAAGCTTCCCGTTTCATTTGCCCAACGCACCTGCGAAATGACCTGCGAGTCGATGCCGGTGGTTTCGATTGCCCAGTTGGACGGTCGGCTCTTTTGGGTGTACAGCTCGCCTGTCAGGCGATTGACGATAGGGATGTAAAGGATGTCCCCCGGAAAAAAGCGCAGTTCGTCCATATCCTCCAGCTTTTCAGTCTGCTGCGGCAGAGAAAGCAACTGGGCGATAGCTTCGGTATGCTTGACCTGTGCCTGAGAAAGCTGCAAGCTGTACTGCGACTGCTCCATCGACACCGGAGCGGTCTGTCCAATCATCAGTGACAGCGGCAGCTGCGGCAACTGCACCGCATAGGAAACGGCACTCAGGTTGAGCATCATAGTCATTGCCATTCCAAAAGAAACCAACATCCGTTTTACTTTTTTCATCGTGCCGCCTCCTTCTTATCAAAATAATATGCTTTCCAAACTGGAAAACATTCCAAGTGCTGCACGTTCATCTATCATTTAGTATACAATATAAATTACAGAAAAACAAGGGGATTTTAAAATTTTTGTAATCTGTTTGTCATTTTTACTCTCGTAAAGTTATATTTTGTAAATATATCCTTTAAAGTTTACTGTATTCTTACAAAGAGTGCAAAAAAAGAAGGTACAGATAAAATCTGTACCTTCTTGAAAACGTCAGTTATTCAAAAGAATCAAGCAATCAGAGATTACTCAACGATCTTGGTAACAACGCCGGAACCTACGGTTCTGCCACCTTCACGGATAGCGAAACGCAGACCTTCTTCGATAGCGATTGGAGTGATCAGCTCAACGTCCATCTCAACGTTATCGCCAGGCATGCACATCTCAACGCCTTCTGGCAGTTTGATTACGCCAGTAACGTCGGTAGTTCTGAAGAAGAACTGTGGTCTGTAGTTGTTGAAGAATGGGGTATGACGGCCACCTTCATCTTTTTTCAGAACGTAAACCTGACCATGGAATCTGGTGTGTGGATGGATGGAACCTGGTTTGCACAGTACCTGACCACGTTTGATGTCAGTTCTCTGAACACCACGCAGCAGAGCGCCGATGTTATCGCCAGCTTCAGCGAAGTCGAGCAGCTTTCTGAACATTTCGATACCGGTAACAACGGTCTTCATCTTCTCTTCCTGCAGACCAACGATTTCGACCTCTTCGGAGAGTTTCAGAACGCCTCTCTCAACTCTACCAGTAGCAACGGTACCACGACCAGTGATGGTGAAGATATCCTCAACAGGCATCAGGAATGGCAGGTTTTCGTTTCTCTCTGGGGTTGGGATGTATTCGTCAACAGCATCCATCAGTTTGTAGATTGGCTCGTAAGCTGGATCGGAAGGATCGTCTGGTGCTTCCAGAGCTTTCAGAGCGGAACCACAGATGATTGGGGTGTCGTCGCCTGGGAAGTCGTACTCGTTGAGCAGGTCACGGATTTCCATCTCTACCAGCTCGAGCAGCTCAGGGTCGTCAACCTGGTCAGCTTTGTTCATGAATACTACGATGTAAGGAACGCCTACCTGACGGGAGAGCAGGATGTGCTCACGGGTCTGTGGCATCGGACCGTCTGCAGCAGAAACAACGAGGATAGCGCCGTCCATCTGAGCAGCACCGGTGATCATGTTCTTAACGTAGTCAGCATGTCCTGGGCAGTCAACGTGAGCGTAGTGTCTTTTTGCAGTCTCGTACTCAACGTGAGAAGTGTTGATGGTGATACCACGTTCTCTCTCTTCTGGAGCTTTATCGATGTTAGCGTAGTCTTCGAATTTAGCCTGACCTTTGAGGGACAGAGCTTTGGTGATAGCAGCAGTCAGAGTAGTTTTACCGTGGTCAACGTGACCGATGGTACCAATGTTAACATGTGGCTTGTTTCTTTCGAATTTAGCTTTTGCCATGGTTATTTCCTCCCTTTTCAATACGGGGATTATCCCGTAATCATAGTTTTATATGTTACAATTCGTATTGTAACAATTTATCGCCAAAAAATCAAGGGCAATCCCGCAAAAATAGCGGAAATATTCCCAAAATTTCGCTTAGGTGCGGCAAAAATGCCGCTAATGGCGATTATTCTCCTTTGGTTCTTGCAGAGATAATCTTTTCGCTAATGCTCTTTGGAACTTCTACGTAGTGAGAAGGCTCCATGGTGTACTGACCACGACCCTGTGTCTTAGAACGCAGGTCGGTTGCATAACCGAACATCTCGGACAGTGGAACAAAGGAATTTACCTGCTGTACGCCATGTCTTGCATCCATACCCTGGATCTGACCACGGCGGGAGTTCAGGTCACCGATAACATCGCCCAGATAATCGTCTGGAGTGATAACGGTTACCTTCATGATAGGCTCGAGCAGAACAGCGTCGCCCTTTCTCATAGCCTCTTTGAACGCCATAGAACCAGCGATCTTGAACGCCATCTCAGAGGAGTCGACCTCATGGAAAGAACCGTCGTACAGCTCTACCTTAACGTCAACAACCGGATAAGCGGCCAGTACACCAGCCTGCATAGCGCCCTGGATACCTGCGTCAACAGCTGGGATGTATTCCTTCGGAATCGCACCGCCGACAACGCTGTTGATGAACTCGTAGCCCTTACCGGACTCGTTCGGGGTAACTCTGATCTTAACGTGACCGTACTGACCTTTACCACCGGACTGACGAGCGTATTTCATATCAACATCAGCAGGTTTTCTGATGGTTTCTTTGTAAGCTACCTGTGGCTTACCTACGTTTGCCTCTACCTTGAACTCACGCAGCAGACGGTCAACGATGATCTCCAGATGGAGCTCACCCATACCGGCGATGATGGTCTGTCCGGTTTCTTCGTCTGTGTAGGTCTTGAAGGTCGGGTCTTCCTCTGCCAGTTTTGCCAGAGCAATACCCATCTTTTCCTGACCTGCCTTGGTCTTAGGCTCGATAGCAACACGGATAACCGGTTCTGGGAATTCCATAGACTCCAGGATGATAGGAGCTTTTGGATCACACAGGGTATCACCGGTGGTTACCTTCTTAACACCTACCGCAGCAGCGATATCACCTGCGTAGCAAGCATCGATATCTTTTCTGTGGTTTGCGTGCATCTGAAGGATACGACCGATTCTTTCGGTATGACCTTTGGTTGCGTTGAGGACGGTATCACCGGTATTGACAACACCGGAGTATACGCGGAAGAAGCAGAGCTTACCAACGTATGGGTCGGTCGCAATCTTGAAAGCAAGAGCTGCGAACGGAGCGTCATCGGAAGAAGGTCTGTCCTCTTCCTCGTCGCTGTCCAGGCTTACGCCCTTGATGTCCGGTACGTCGGTTGGAGCTGGCATGTAGTCGACGATAGCGTCGAGCAGCTTCTGAACACCTTTATTCTTATAAGAGGTACCGCAGCATACAGGAACCATTCTGTTTGCCAGAGTATCTACACGGATCGCGTGTTTGATCTCTTCGATGGTCAGTTCCTCACCATTGAGGTATTTTTCCATCAGTTCTTCGTCCTGCTCGCAGATGGATTCCAGCATCTTTACATGATACTCTTCAGCCTGGTCTTTCATGTTGTCAGGAATATCAACAACAGAAATATCCTTGCCCATGTCATCGTTGTAAATGTAAGCCTTCATCTCTACCAGGTCGATCAGACCCTCAAAGAAAGCCTCGGAGCCGATTGGCAGCTGGATCGGAACTGCATTACATTTCAGACGGTCATGGATCATGTCCAGAACATTGTAGAAGTCTGCACCCATGATGTCCATCTTATTTACATAGATCATTCTTGGAACGCGATATTTATCAGCCTGGCGCCATACAGTTTCGGACTGTGGTTCAACACCGCCCTTAGCACACATTACTGTTACAGAACCGTCGAGGACGCGCAGGGAACGCTCTACCTCTACTGTAAAGTCAACGTGTCCAGGAGTATCGATGATGTTGATGCGGTGGTTCTTCCAGTAGCAGGTTGTAGCAGCGGAAGTAATGGTAATACCTCTTTCCTGCTCCTGTACCATCCAGTCCATCGTTGCGCTACCATCATGAGTTTCACCGATCTTGTGGTTGATACCGGTGTAGTACAGAATACGCTCAGTGGTGGTAGTTTTACCAGCATCGATGTGCGCCATTATGCCGATGTTACGAGTCATAGCTAATGCAACGTCTCTTGGCATATTGTCCTCCTTCGCAATAGTTCAATCATATTCGGGTAGTAAAAAACCAGAACCGCCAAAGCAGCGGCGCCCAGACAGCCCCCGGGCACGGCTGCTTCAACACTGTCCTGATTAGAATCTGTAATGTGCGAAAGCTTTGTTTGCTTCTGCCATTTTGTGAGTATCCTCACGTTTCTTAACAGCGCCGCCGGTACCATTGATTGCATCAATGATTTCGCCAGCCAGACGCTCTTTCATGGTTTTCTCGGAACGAGCTCTGGAGTAGTTGGTCAGCCATCTCAGACCCAGGGTCTGTCTTCTAGCTGGACGGACCTCCATTGGTACCTGATAGGTAGCACCACCGATACGGCGTGCTTTAACTTCCAGAACCGGCATGATGTTTTCCAGAGCTTCTTTGAAAGCTTCCAGAGCATCTTTGCCTGTCTTTTCGTTTACGATTTCGAATGCACCGTAGACGATCTTCTGGGCAACACCCTTCTTACCGTCGTACATGATATTGTTGATCAAACGTGTTACCAGCTTGGAATTGTACATTGGATCTGGCAATACATCACGTTTAGCGATTTGACCTCTTCTTGGCACTTCGCTTCCCTCCTTCACAGTCTGAATTCATCGGTACTCGAAAGTGACAAAACTCCCGTTTGCCAATGTGAAGTCTTCTATGACGCCAATCGCAGGTGCTCCCTGCTTTCAGCTATATAAAAGCCCACATGAGCGGTTATTGTCGAATGAAAATGGAGTTTTATTACTTCTTCTTTGGACGTTTTGCGCCGTACTTGGAACGGCTCTGCATTCTGTTGGCTACACCCTGTGTATCGAGTGTACCGCGGATGATGTGGTAACGAACACCAGGGAGGTCCTTTACACGGCCGCCACGAATCAGAACAACAGAGTGCTCCTGAAGGTTGTGACCGATACCTGGAATGTAAGCGGTTGCTTCGATTCCGTTGGAAAGACGTACTCTTGCTACTTTACGCAGCGCGGAGTTTGGTTTCTTTGGTGTCTGGGTTCTGATTGCAGTACATACACCACGTTTCTGTGGAGAATTCTGGTCGATTGCTTCTCTCTTCAGGGAGTTCCATCCTTTCAGAAGAGCTGGCGCTGTGGACTTTTTCTCTACAGACTCTCTGCCTTTACGAACTAACTGGTTAAAGGTTGGCATATTGCACCTCCTTACTAAAGTATCGAAAGATTTGTTTTTTAATAGGACCGGCTGTTTTTTGGTGTGCAGGTTATCCCTGCGCAAGCCCTACCAATTAAATATTTTATCATTCCAGCCGCATTCTGTCAACAAATTTTCTATCGACATTTACGCCAATTTTCCGCTCTTTTATGCCCTTCTCCTTATACAAAGCGAAACATTCCCGGTTACAGGATGCTCCCTTGACAGGCATTTTATTCCTGTGCAGAAAAAAAGAGGGCAAATTGCCCTCTTTTTCTTTCATTTGCAGTTGTTACCGAATCCTTACAGACCAGGCGAATCTAACAGCAGCGGCTTCTGGTTTTCCCGAACATAAATCAGCTTTTGATATTGGTTGTTGGACAGCCACTCCTCAAATCCTTTTGGGACACCGTTTGTCCAGTACAAATCAATCCAGCTTTGATTGATAAACAGAGCACCGAGATTATTTTCCATCATCTTTTTCAGTTGACTGTCCTTTTGCAGCTCCTCCATTGCCTTTTCCAGCTCCTTTAAAGAAAGCGGACAAAGTTCGTAGAAAACGGTTACGCTGTTCGGATTTGTTTTGCTGTACTTTCGATACAGGGACTCGATTGTCTCTCTGTACTTGTTGCTTGGGATTCCAATTCGAACCGAAGTGTATTCATCAGAAATATAGGTATACTGTGTCTTGGAAAGATTCTTTTTCAAATATGCGGTAAGCTTGTCCACCTCGTTTGCCCGATTTTCTTCCTCAAGTCCTAAACGCTTATATTCTTCCTCCTGTATGGCTGAGCGGACAAATGAGAGTTGTTCTTCGGTCAACCCTTGATACCACTTTTTCAGTTCTTCCTGTTTTTTATCTGCTCCGGGTCCTGAGCAGAGGGTTCTGTCGGCTCCTCTGCCAGCGGCAAATCGACCCATTCATACTCCTCGACGATGGTGATTTTGGAATCGACACCGTACTTGTTCTGAATACCTTGCAGCTTTTTCTTCAGTCCTGCCGATGCCTGTCCCACTACATCCAACTCAAGCACCATCTTCTTTTTATCAATATAGGAAGTGCTCACCTCCGGGTAATCGAAAAGGGTACTCTCCTCCTTCTTCAATTCCTCAAGCTGCTTGGCAGTCAGGCTTTTGCCCTTTATCCCCTTCTTTTCCTGCACGGTGGAAGAAAGGCTCATCCTAGGTCCCATGTCGATTGGGGTAGCAAAGCTGCTGATACTTAAAATTGCTGTCATAACAGCTGCAAGCAAACATGCACATATCCTTTTTTTCATGGTCATTCCTCCTCGTATAATAAGATTTGCAGACGTTTTTAAGAGAGTCTGCTTAGTTCACTTTTGAATATCAGCAGGCTTTAGGATGCCCGTGATACAATAGCTGT
>FR880144.1 GCA_000435195.1 Clostridium sp. CAG:169
TCTATATCAAGAGCATCGACCGTCTGGGACGCAATTACGCCGAAATATTGGAGCAATGGCGTTTTCTCACCAAGGAAAAAGGCATTGACATTGTGGTGCTGGATATGCCGCTTCTGGATACACGGAGAGGCAAGGATTTGCTGGGAACCTTCCTCAGTGACATTGTGCTGCAAGTACTGTCCTTTGTGGCAGAGAACGAGCGCACCAACATCCGGCAGCGGCAGGCTGAGGGTATTGCTGCGGCCAAAGCCAAGGGCATTCGGTTTGGGCGGCCGCCCAAACCGTTGCCCGAGAATTTCCACTCCGTTTACCAGCGTTGGAAAATGGGAGAAATCACCGGGACGGCAGCAGCAAAGGAATGTGGGATGCCCCTTGCTACCTTCCGTTACCGGGCAGAGATTTACGAAAAAGCCAAATTGTTGTAAAGGGGGTGTTTTTACAGGAATGTGTACCTTTCTGTAAAAGGTGCAAAAGCTTATACAAACTTATTATATCATGCAGCAGCAAAATTTTCCATACTGTTTTGGCGAAAAGCCCCACAAATCAGCGAACAAAAAACTGGTCATATTTTCTTTACAGAAAGGTACACTTTTTCAAAACTAAAAATGAAATAACGGAGGAGAAATTATGAACTGTCCTAAATGTGGAGCTATTTTGGAGGAAGACGCAAAATTCTGTGCTTCTTGTGGTACACGCCTTGACGATCTTGGAGAAACATCATCTGATGGGGTGACTCAAGACAAACAAAATAATCATTCGACTACATTTACCCCCCAAAAAACAGAAACAAAGAAAGAACGAAAGGCTAATGTGCTGGGATTGATTGTCGGAACCCTTATAATTGTCATCGGTCTTATCAGAGTAGTGAGCGCAGGAACAAGTATTTCCGCTACTTCTTTTGGAGGTGATTTTTATACATATACCTATCAAGGGATTGTTGCGATATCTGAAATTCTTGCATCTATCGAGCAGGCTATTGGTTGGTTGATTGTAGCTGTCGGTGCTGGCATTGATGTTATTTCAATGAAACATTAAGGGGACAAAAACCATGCGGTTCTGTAAATATTGTGGCACGGAAATCTCAGAAACAGATGAGCTTTGTCCAAATTGCGGCAGAAATTTAAAAAGCGCCTCAACAAACGAAACAACTCAGGAAAATAGCACTATCAATCATATTGAGACTGTAACAAAAAGTATCAGGGAACATCCCAAATTCTTATTTGGAATAGTAGCCCTTATCGTTTGTGTTCTCATAGTTGTAATCGCAGTAAATCCGGGAAAATGCAAATATAGCGGATGTGAAAACAAAGCTGTTTCCGGCAGCGATTATTGCTATTCACATAAATGTGCAGTAGAGTCGTGTAAGGATAGTCGCTTTCTTTATAGTAATTATTGTTATAAACACTATCTTCTTTATGACGATGATGCGCAGGAAGAATTCGGTAGTGATCCTGTATACTCACATGAATTGAAAATTAGCAATGTTAAACTTACATCCAATAGTAGCTATACGATTGCCGAAGGAACTATTACAAACAACAGCGATCAAACTGTGAGCTTCGTAGAAATAAAAGGTGCATTTAAGACGAGTTCCGGATCTGTGGTTGATACTGATTGGACATACGCTGTGGGGTCAGAAGGACTTGCACCGGGTGAATCATGTAAATGGAGACTGTCCGTTTCCAAAGACTGGTCAATTAAAGATTGTACGGTAACAGTAATCGACTTTGATTATTAAGGGAGGGATATTATTCGTGTTTTGCAAAAATTGTGGTTCAAAGCTGGATGATGATGCCGTGTTTTGTGAAAAATGCGGCACAGCTATTAAGCGCACAGCAAGTTTAGATTTAGCTAAAGATTCCACCACTCAGGAATCCAGTTCCAGCAATCAAATATCCAACGAATTAACCAATGAAAATTCTACCGCAGCTGTGACCAAACCTAAAAACAGACGGATTATTGCATTGGTTGCTGCTCTTGCTGTAATTGTGGCTGCCGTTATTTTCTTTGCGCTGAACAAATCAACATTTGGCGTGTCTGATCCCAGAGTTGAAAGTAATTTTAATAACGGTGGCAAGTTAGCTTTTGATGATAAGGCTCTATATTTTATTGGGCTTTATGACGAAAATGACAGTGAAACTTGTGTTTACTCAACCTCGTATACTGGAACCAATAAATCCCTCGTTTCAAGTAATCCAAATATCAGTAGAATCCGCATCGCCAATGGAAAAATCCTATATGCGACTTATGAAGATGATACTTACAAAATTGGTTTAATGGAAAAAGATGGTTCGAACGATAATGTACTTGTTGAACTGACCAACGATTCCGATAATTACTTGAACGATTTCAGCGCATCGGATACAACTCTGTATTATCTGTATAACGATGAGTTGAGAATGCAACCTATGAGTGATGGGGAGGATTCTCTACTGCTTGATAATGTAGAGGATTTTATACTTGCAGGTGACACAATTTACTATGCAACTGAAAGTTCGATTTTCTCTTATGACATAAAAAAGGCTGAAAGTGTTGAAATTTGCAGTTCCGAAGCGTACAATCTTGTACTTTGCGATGAAAAAATATACTTCAAAAATGACAATGGCATTTACAGAGTATCACTTACAGGCAAAGAAAGTGCCGAACTAATTGTCAAAGATTCTAAAGTAGGGAACTTCGTCATAGATGGAGATAATATTTATTACCTTCAAACACTTGAAACGGATGAGATAACTGAGCTTGCCAAATATATTGACGAAGACGAATATTTTACTCACGCATTGGCGATGATTGGCTCTGGTCAAATCAAACGAGTCCCGAAAGCAGGTGGTTCCGCTGAATCGGTGGATTCGAATCAACCTCTCTCAACTGCGCTATTTGTGTATCCCGATGGAATGTATTCGAGAACGAGCATTTTCTCTGACACACTATCTCTTGTAGAATTCGAATAATCCCTTGATGACAAGGGCGCACTTCTATACAGGGTAAACCCTGTATGCGTGCGCTCTGCGAGGCAGACAGCCCGGACGATGGAAGTCCGGGCTGTTTTGCGTCACTGCGTTCCGTACAAGGGGCTGCCCCCCTTGCGCCGCTTATGCGGCTATTCCTGCCCGCTTTGGACGGGAAACAATCTGTTTGCACAGACAGTTTCCCATCCAAAGCCTAAAACTCAACACGCAAATTTTACCGCTTGTCCGAAAAACAGGCGGTATTTTTTATCTGCAAATAAAGGAGGAATCTACGATGCCAACAACCGAAAAACTGAAACAGGAGATCGCAGACGCAGAAAAGAAGCTGGCGCAGGAGCGCAGCAGGCTCCAGCGGCTGCAAAACCGGAAATCCTATTATGAGAAGGGAGACCGGAAGAAACGGGCGCACCGCCTCATTACCAGAGGGGCTGCCGTGGAGAGCATTGCACCACTGGCAAAGACTCTGAGCGAAACGGAGTTTTATGCTTTCACGGAAAAGGTTTTTACTTTGACGGAAGTCAGGGCTTTGTTGATGGAGGCAGTCAATGCACACAATCAGGCAAGCCAGAAAGGAAAGGGGTAAGTATCGCACTATTTCACTTCCATGTTACCCAGATCAAACGCAGCGCAGGGCAATCCGCTGTTGCGTCCGCTGCTTACCGATCCGGTGAAAAGCTGCACAGCGAGTACTACGGAGAGGACAGCGACTACACCCGGAAAGGCGGTGTGCTCTGTTCTGAAATCCTGCTGCCGCCCCACGCCCCGCCTT
>FR880145.1 GCA_000435195.1 Clostridium sp. CAG:169
AAAAGCCGCTTTCCTCCCCGCCTGCGGTCAGCTTGCGGGAAATGCCGTCCTCCAGTACCCAGATGTAGGAAAGGTAGCTGTTTTCCTTTAAGCTGGGCTGACTGACGACATAGGCTGCCGCCTTGCCGTTTGGCGAAAACGCAACCTGCGATAAACAACGAATCTGTTCAAAGTCCTGCATGGTCACCTTTTGCATGGTGATTCCTCCTTGACACAAAAGATAATGCTTTCATCAAAAGCTGTTGCTTTCATTATATAATCATTTGCTGCACGATGCAAGAGAAAAGCGGGAATTTATCTGCAAAATTTCTAATTTTTTTCACAATCGTGCAGCTGTATTTGTAGAAAACGTTCAGCAAGGGCGGTGCGAAGGGAAAAAGAAAACCGGCAGACAAAAGCGTTTGCTTTTGTCTGCCGGTTGGCTGCTTGCGCGTTTGCTTACGCAGGGGGGATTATTCGATGGTGAAATCTTTGCTTGCTGTTTTGCCGTTCAGATTGATGGTGATGGTATAATCTCCTGCGGCAAGAAGCTTGCGTGTGTAGAAGTACATTCTCTGAGGATTGTCACTATCAACACTTTTGGTAAAGAATCCTTTATCCCCATTTAAAGATACGCCCATTCCCCTGATGGTAATATCTGACAATTCAATCTGCCCTGCAATACCTTCCTCATCAAAGGAGAGATAAAGATAGTGTACTTCTCCAAGTGGAAAAAGAGTATCTTTTTCTACACGCAGGGATGCGATATTAAAGGTGTCTTCCGGCTGTACCGGCGGTTCGGGTGCAACGTAGGTTGGGATTTTTTCATAGTCGTAAAAATTCATCCGGTTGCCGTATTCGTCCTCGCTGACAAAGCAGAAGTACTGGGTTTCATCGGTGAGGTTTTCCAGCTCCAGCACATTGGTGGTCTGACCGATGATGTCTACCCGGTTGCCACCTTCGATGATTTTTTCCGGCAGTTTTGGAGAGGTGTCTTGCGGAATCTCTTTCTGGTTGAGCACCTTCCAGTAGAGGATGCCGTCGGTATCGGAGGAGAAAGAAACCTCTGCGGTGGTTTCGGAGGTGCGGTTCAATTTTACAGAGTTGATTTCTGGTGCGGAGTAGTCCAGGAACGCCTTTTTCGAGGCGGTGGAACCGTCTGCAAAGGTGATGGTCAGGGTGTAGTTGTTGTTATCCTTTAAGATACGATTAGGAGCAATCTCGACGCGGTACTCGGTGTCGCTGCGTTTGGTCAGCTTACCAAGCTTAATATCGCTTTCTTGTGGACAGGTCACAGAGAACTGGTCTAGGGTCAATTCTTCCTGCGGCGCTTCACTCAAGGTGATGTCAAAGGAGTGGTGGACCGATACTTCATCTATGTTTATATTGCTGTTGATGACCATGTCCACGATGGTGATTTCGCTCTTCTCCGGCTGCTCGGTCTTTGCCGGGATGGAGGCGGTGTAGATTTGGCTGGTGCGGTCAAAGTTGTCGACCGCCAGATAGTACAGGGTGTAAGCGGTGCGGGCATCCAGCTCGTCGATGGTGAACCGGTTGCTCTGCACCTTCATCTCAAGCTGTGTGCCCTTGGCTTTGAGCTGGTCGACGGTCGGCTCCTCCTGCTCTTCCCAGAGGTTGCGGGTCTGGGCGGCAACCGGCTGCACCAGATAGTACAGCGAGCCTGCTGCATCGGAGACATAGGTGATTTCCACCGAGTTCTCACCGCTCCACTCAACAAACGGCTTTTCCAGCTGCGGAGCCAGCAGAGAGGTGGTGAAGGTTTTGTTGATCATGCTGCCGTCCGCCAGCTGGATGCTCAGGAAATACTCGTTGTCCGCATAGTAGGCGGTGGTGACGGTGTAGTTTTGGTTGTCCTTGGTGTAGACGTTGACGATGGTCATGTCCTTGCCCGAGCCGTTGCACAGGATTTTGATGTTCTCCTTGGTCAGCGGCTGCTCGGTAGGCAGGTTGAGCGAGAAGAGTACCTCGGCAGGCTTGGACTGGATGGAGGTGATGCGGTAGCGCTGGGAATCCGGCACAGAAGGTTTGTCCTCCGGCAGCTCCTCTTCCTGCTCTTCATCCTCATAGCGGTCGTCATCGTCCTCATCGTCATCGCGGTCATAACGGTTGTCCTCATAACGACTATCGTCATTCATCTGGTCACGACCGGCAGAGAGCGAGCCTGCTGTGCTGACGGTGATTTTTGCCTGGGAAATACCGCTGAGCGCGTTTGCGGAAACGGTGGACACCGAGCCGATGGAAGCAGATTTTTCCGCAGTCACCTTGGCGTTTGCATTGGTCACCTTCAGTTGGCTGACCTTGCCCTGCAACTGCACCTTGCAGGCGGCGTTGACCTTGAGGCTTTCGACCTTTGCACCCTTTTCCAGCGAAACGGATGCGGATGCCGGCAGGCTTTTGCTCAGCTGCAAGGATTGCAGCTCACCGCTGACGGTCAGCGCGGTCTGGGAGCCGAGGGTGAAGCTTCTGCTTTTTCCGGTGCTATCCTTGACAGAGACACGGATGCCGCCCTGTTTGCTTTTTCCAAGATTGATGGTCGGATTTTGCAGCGAAACCGAACGGACGACCTTGTCATTCTTTACAAACTGCATCACATTGTCGATGACCTGCAAGCTGTACTGCTGGGCGGCGGCTGCGGATTTGGAAGAATCTGCCAGCGCAAACAGGCTCAGCTGTAACAGCAGCAGCGAGGCGAGGAATACCGAAAAAAGTTTTTTCATACGCATAGGTTCCTTTCTGATGTCGGGTGGTGGTTGGTCGGATGGGACTGCACCTTTTGCCTGCCAAACAAAAGCGTTTGCTGATGCTTTTATAAGACTTTTACGGATGTTTTTATCTATTATGCAGTCTTTACTACCAAAAAGGATACCGTATTTTTTTCTTTCAAGTCAACTGTTGTGGTATACTTTCTTCATTTTCATTGCGGATGTGAAATCCTGCTGCTGTTTTGCAGAAACTTCTGTTAAAATTTACGACATTTTTTGGGAAGAACCCTCCGCCATCCTGCACTTTTCCGGCAGGAAAACTCTGTGCTTTCCACATACTGCACTTTTCCGACAGGAAAAGTGGCACGACACGTCATAGACGTGGCGTAGCACAGCAAGACGAAATCTTGATGTTTACCCCTCTGTCCTGTCGGACATCTCCCCTTGTGAAAGGGAGACAACGCCACACCTTCAGTGTGTCGTACCACAACTACGTTGTGGCG